>JAAEQP010000626.1 GCA_024231375.1 bacterium
CATACGATTTAGGATTTACTTGGAAGAAGGAGAAGGCCCATGGCAACGGACAAAGAGAGACTGACGACCGCGTCGGGTATGCCCGTCGACGACGATCAGAACACGGTGACCGCCGGTCCGCGCGGTCCGGCCCTGATGCAGGACGTGCACCTGTTGGAGAAGCTGGCCCACTTCAATCGCGAGCGCATCCCCGAGCGCGTAGTGCATGCCAAGGGCGCCGGCGCCTACGGCACATTCGAGTGCACGGCCGACATGAGCCAGTACACGCGGGCCAAGTTTCTCTCGAAAGCGGGCAAGAAGACTGAGGTCTTCGCACGGTTCTCCACCGTCGGTGGCGAAAAGGGCTCGGCCGATTCGGCCCGCGACCCCCGCGGCTTCGCGGTGAAGTTCTACACCGAAGAGGGCAACTACGACATGACGGGCAACAACACCCCCGTGTTCTTCATTCGCGACCCGCTGAAGTTCCCCGACTTCATCCACACCCAGAGACGTCAACCGGCCACCAACGCCCCGGACCCCGACATGTTCTGGGACTTCCTGTCGCTGACACCCGAGTCGATCCACCAGGTGACCGTCCTGTTCAGTGACCGGGGCACGCCTCAGAGCTATCGCCATATGAACGGCTACAGCAGTCACACCTTCAAGTGGTACAACGCCAAGGGCGAGTATTACTGGGTGCAGTATCATTTCAAGACCGAGCAAGGCAACAAGACCCTCACCCGTCAAGAGGCCGCCAAGGGCTTGGGCCTGGACGTCAAAGAGGTCCAGAAGCTCGCCGCCATGAGCCAGGACGAACGCGTCAAAGCCACCTCGGCCTAGAGATGGCCCCTTGTTATCACGGACTTAACCGCCCGGCCCGGGCCACAAACCAATGTGGTCTGGGCCGCGGCAGTTTCCTCGACACGGCATTTGTTTGTTTCTCCTCTGGTTTTCCTGTTTTTGTCGCTTTGCCTGAAACGCTCCCCGGCGGCGCGCAATTATGAGGATGAAACGGGTAGGAGATAGACAAATGAATACGCCACGACGCACCTTCGCAATCATCGTTGTCCTTCTGGCCACGAGCCTCCTTCCCACCGGCGTGGACCTGGCCCGCGCCGAGGCGTATCGGTCACCGACTGCTATCGTCGCCGATCACGATCAGCAGGTGCTCTATATCGCCCAGGCTACGGCGAACAACGTGGCCGTTCTCGACATCGCATCCGAGCGAATCGTGGCGGAGATCCCCGTCGCGGAACATCCCGCCGACCTGACCCTTTCCGCCGACCGCGGCACGCTCTATGTAACTTCAGCAACACCGGAAGGCACGGTCCAGGTCGTTGACCTTGCCAGCCATGCCGTGATCGACACCATCGCTGTGGGGCATACGCCCGTGGCGACAGTCCCTTGCCCCGAGGCTACGACGCTCTACGTCTGCAACCAGTTCAGTAACAGCGTCGGCGTGGTCGATCTGACCCGCGGAGAACAGGTGGCGACCATCGCCGTGCCGCGCGAGCCGGTCGCGGCGGCGTTGACGGCGGACGGCCGGTTCTTGTTTGTAGCCAACCACCTGCCCGCCGGTCCGGCCCATACGGACTACACCGCTTCTGTGGTGTCGGTCATCGACACGGACTCCCGGGAACTGCTCCACAACATCGAGTTTCCCGACGGCAGCACGAATCTCCAAGGCGTTGCCATCTCTCCTGGCGGCCAATACGTCTATGTCACGCACCTCCTGGCCCGCTACAAGTTCCCGACCACCTATCTCGAACGCGGTTGGGTCAACACGAACGCCCTGACCGTTATCGACGCGCCCGAGCAGAAGTACATCAACACGGTCTTGCTCGATGACGTCACGCGCGGGGCCGCCAATCCTTACGCCGTGACCTGCACGGACGATGGCGAGAGCATTGTGATCAGCCACGCCGGGACACACGAGCTGAGTGTGATCGATCGCGCGGCGCTGCACGCCCGCCTGCTGCCGGCGCGAACGGCAAGAGACTTCGTTTCAGCCAGCACCTCCACCTCGGGACGCACCTTCACGGACGCCTCGTACTCGGCCAGAGACATTCCGAACGATCTGACCTTCATGGCGCCGATTCGCCGCCGAATGAAACTGGCCGGCAACGGCCCGCGCGGCCTGGCGATTATTGGTACCAGGGCCTACACCGCCGAATACTTCTCCGACAGCATCGGCATCGTCGACATCGATCCCGGCCCGGGACAAGAAGCACGGTCGATCCCGCTGGGCGAAACCGTGCTGATGACGACAGCCCGCAGAGGCGAGATGCTCTTTCACGATGCGTCGCCCTCGTTCCAGACCTGGCACAGTTGCGCAAGCTGTCACTCGGGCGACGCGCGGGCCTGTGCCCTGAACTGGGACCTGCTCAACGACGGGATGCTCAACGCCAAAAACACCAAGAGTCTGCTGCTGACCCACCAAACGCCCCCCACGATGGCCACAGGCATTCGCGCCGACGCCGAGACGGCTGTACAGAGCGGCATCCTCTACATCCAGTTCGCGATTCCGCGCCGAGCCACCACCGAAGCCCTCAATACGTATTTGAAATCGCTCAAACCGGTCCCGAGCCCGCATCTCGTCAAGAGCCAAGTAGATGAAGCGGCGACGAGAGGCGTCAAACTCTTCCAAACCGCCGGCTGCACACGATGTCACACCGGACCAGTCTACACCGATGGGTTGCGGCACCGCGTCGGCACCGCCACTGAAGAAGAACCGCGTGGCCGGTTCGATACCCCCACCCTTATCGAAGTCTGGCGCACGGCCCCCTACCTGCACGATGGCCGTGCCGCCACCATCCGCGACGTTCTGACCACGTTCAACCCCGACAACAAGCACGGCTACGTATCGACCCTCAGCGAGGACGAGCTATCTAACCTCGTCCACTACGTCCTGACCCGCTAGGGCCAAGGCCAAAGGCACTCCGCCCAGAAAGGAGAACGGACCATGATCTGCGACAACCGACACCCATCCGCTTCCGTCACCACGAACCTGTCGGCCTCCATCCGGCTGATTCGCGTCGAGCGAGAGCCCTTGACGGAATACTTTCTCACCGCCCTGCCGGAAACGGGCCGGTCCACGCAAGCGCTGCTCAGCGAGGTGGCCAAGGCTCTACATCATAGCGATACGCAGATCATCTCCCAGGACGTGTTCGCCTCCGTGGCCAGCGGACGATCCGTCCGGGACGCCCTCGAAAATACCCTGGGCCAGCCCCAGTGGCCGGTGACCTGGATCGACGCGGGCGACGGGCAGGGATTCGCGGGGACACAGGTCTGGGCCGTCTCCGGGACGGACGTCCGATCCCTCGCTCGCAACGGTCATGTCACAGGCCGCCTCTTCGAGGATCGCTATGCCACGTACTGTCGCCTCGGCGGCCTCAGCGCACCCCAGATGTCACAGACGCGAGGCCGCCAAGCCAGCGATGTCCTCAGGCAAATGGAGGAGACGTTGTCGGCCGGGAAAATGCATTTCGCCCATACCCTGCGTACGTGGTTCTACCTCGATGACATCCTGTCCTGGTATGGCGACTTCAACCAAGTGCGCGATGCCTTCTTCCGAGAGCACAACGTCTTCAACGGGCTCGTCCCCGCCAGTACCGGAATCGGCGCCGCCAACGTGTCTCGGTCAGCCCTGGTAGCCGGTTTGTTGGCCGCCAAGCCCAAGAACGGGTGCATGAAGGCGATGCCCGTGCCTTCTCCGCTGCAATGTCCCGCCATCGACTATGGCAGCTCGTTCAGCCGCGCCGTCGAACTGGACCTGCCCGACCACCGCCGGCTGTTCATCTCGGGGACCGCCAGCATCGCCCCGGAGGGCGACACGATTCACGTCGGACACGTGGGCGCGCAAACGGCCAAGACCATGGAAGTCGTCGCCGCGATCCTGGAATCGCGCGGCATGGAGTGGACCGACGTCACGCGTGGAATCGCCTACGTCAGAAACGCTATCGACATCCCCGTCTACACCTGCTACTGCCATACCCACGGCCTGCCCCTGATGCCGGTCGTCCCCATGAACAGCACCATTTGCCGCGACGACCTCCTCTTCGAGCTCGAGGTCGACGCCATCACTGCGAGATAGGGTCGGCTTGCGACCGGCTCGCCTCGGCGGTGCCCCCGAAGGCAAACAACGACGTCAGGTCCAGCATGTCCGTCGGGGTCGGATCGGTGACGCCGAGTTTGGTCTCAACGAGGGCCTTCAGTTTGGCATCGGCAAAGTAGACCGGGTCCTCGGCGCAGGCGGCGCCAGACAAAACAAGTGAGGATAACGACACCCAGAAATGTGTCCCGCTTCATCCTTCCCTCCTCCACGCGTCTCCGATCGAGGCAGCTCAATCGTATACCGAACCGTGTTTATTCTAGCTAGACCACCCGCCTGAGTCAAGCCCTTTTGCCGCACGGTCCGGCCTGGCGTGTTTGACAATGGCGACCCGAAAACTTGCAGTGGCGGGGTTCTGGCAATCCTTTCATTGCGACCGGAACAGTGAGGCATGGTGGAGGCGAATACTCGGCGGCGCATTACACCACGATGGTGACTTGGCCGTCCTCGACGCGAAACAGCCGATCCGCCAGCGTGCGCGCCTCCCGCATGCTGTGGGTGACGTGCAGCGTCGTGATCCGCACCGCCCGGCAGATTCTTTGGAGCAACTCGCACATCTCCTCTTGTGTCTCTTCATCGAGACACCCGAGAGGCTCGTCGAGGCAGAGAATTTTCGGGTACGCCGCCAGCGCCCGACCCAGCGCGACCCGCTGGCGTTCCCCGCCACTGAGACCGAGTGGTCTCCGATCCAAGAGGTTCTCGATTCCCAGCAACCGAGCCAATTCGGCGACGCGTTCGGTCACGGCCGACCGTGGTGCCTTGCGGATCTTCAGCGCAAACGCCAGATGCTCGCGCACCGTCAGAGTCGTGAACAGCGCCCCATCCTGCGGCACGTACCCGATACCGCGCTCGGCGGCCTTGACGGCAGTGACATCGCGGCCCTGCAACGTGATGCGGCCGGCTATTGCCGTCTTGAGTCCGCACACGGTTTCGAGGATCGTGGTCTTGCCACACGCGGTCCGCCCCATGAGGACGCCGTACTGCCCCTCGGCGATCTCGAGCGAGATTCCCGCCAGGCGAAACGCGCCCGCCTGCACCGTCAGATCGTCGAGCGCGATCATATCTGCGTCCCTTCCAACGGCGCCGCATGTCCCACGGCGCGCACGAGCAGCAGGACGACCGCCGCCGCGATCACCATCAGCAGGGAGACGGCCACCGCCGCCTCGATGTTGCCCACGCTCAATTCCAGGAACACCGTGGTCGGCATCACTTCCGTCCGCATGCGAGTCGCGCCGCAAAAGATGAGAATCGGTCCGAACTCGCCCAGTGCCCGGGCCCAGGCTAAAGTCCCGGCCGCTAGAATTCCGCGTCGGGCCTGGGGCAGAACGACCTGCCAGAACGCTTGGCTCTTCGAGCACCCCAGCGTCAGCGCCACCTGCTCCTGCCTGGGACTGATCTGATCGAAGGTGGTCCGCATCGTGCGCACGGCAAACGCACAGGCCACCATCAGTTGAGCTAGAACAATGCCAGGCACGGCGTAAGTGACCGGGATGAACCGCTCTACGAACCGGCCGACCGGCATGCGAAACAGAATCAGCAGACTCAGTCCGATCACCAGCGGAGGCAACACGATGGGGATGTCAAGCATCGCATCGACCACCACCTTGCCCCGGAAACGATAGCGGGACATCAGGTAACCGATGGGAACAGCAATCCAGAGAGACAGCAGCGCCGTCAGGCTGCACGAGATCAAGCTCAGGCGAATCCCATAGCGGATTTCCTCGCTCCGCAGGGCAGCGAGGAAGCTACTCACGGTGGTGAAGGAAACATCGGCCAGCAGCAACGCCGCGATGAGCAGAACGTACAGGCCGCCCAGGACGCACAGGCAAGCCAGAAACGGTGCGTCACTGGGGACGCGATGTTTCGGTTGCGGCGGGGATGCGGTTCCGGCTGGCTCACTCATGGCCGCTCCGCCGAGTAGAGCCAGCGGAAGCCCGAGGCCTGGTAGCGTGTCCGGGACTCAGCCGAGGCGATGGCCTCCAGCAGTCGACCAGTAAGATACGGGTACTCGGTAGCCTGCGCGACGGCAAACGGTTGGATCGCCTTGGCACTTGGCAGGTCGATGCGGACGATGTCGAGGTGTTCGCGCACCTGGGCGATGTTCGCTTCGTAGACGATCACGGCGTCCAGGCTGCCGGTGCGAAGCTGATTGACCAGCAGGTCCGCCGTAGGGGTCTGCGACCGGACGTTGGACATGACCGCGTCGAGCAGGCCCGCGTTGGCCAGCATGCGTTTGGTCAGAGCTCCGAGCGCACTTTGCTCGGCATTGGCTACGCCCAGCTTGAACCCGTCGGTGGCCAGGTCGTCGAGCGACGCAATGCTCCGGGGATTGCCCGGCTGGACCGCGATCAGAATGTCCGTCTCGGACACGTTGACCGATTCGCCGAACAGGCCCTGCACCTGATGCATAAACGACACGTCGCAGGCGAAATACGCATCGGGCCTCTCCCCGGCCTTCATCTGCGCGACCAGGATACCGCAACCGTTGTAAACGCGAGTAATCTTGCATCCCTCCCGCGTCTCAAAGGCCCGCAACGTCTCTTCAATGGCGGGCCGGTTCACGCCGCCACTGAGCAGCAGGATCTCAGGCTCGCGGGCCCAGGCGTCGCCCGCCACCACCGTGTAGTGATGCCGCTGAAAGGTCTTGAGCCCCTTGTCCCGCGCCGCCAGATAGCGAGCGAAGCGCAGTGCTTCGGTCGGCTGTTCGCTACTGCGCAAGATGCCGACGGTCACCTGCATCGCGAAACTCTCGTCGGCCGTCAAGGGAGCTGCAATCTCCAGTTCGGGATACTGCTTAGCCGTAGAATCCCAGACCACACCGGCATCAACGGTACCGATCTTGAGATCGTTGGCGACATCGTTGACCGTGGGTTTGAAAACCCCGCGTGTTTGCACGGCCTTCTCCAGCGCATCCCACAAACCGGTCCGGGTCAGGGCGATCCGCGTCTGCTTGCCCACCGAAGCCGCACCCGGATTGCCCAGGGCCACGCGGACGTCGTCGCGCATGAGGTCTTGAGCGGACCGGATGTTCTTCGGATTGCCTTTGGCCGCCGCGATCACCGGGCGCATCGTCGCCAGCGGAACGCTCTCGGCCAGCAGGTCCTGCTCGCGTGCGATCTCAATGAAGCTGGCATCTCCGGCCAGGTACAAATCGCCCACCTGGGCGGCCCGAAGATTGCTCAGTAACGTACCCGAACCGCCGTACTGGATGCGGATGGCAACACCGAACGCGTCTTCGTATTCCCTGACCACCTCTTCCACGGGGGGTTTGATGCCCGCGGCACAGTAGAACACCAAAGGCTGGGAAGATATGTGTCCCCTTTCGCTCCGCGGATTCCAGAGAAGTAGCCCGACAAGCACCGCCGCAAGGACGACACTGCCCCCTACGACAGCGATTCTAGCCGATCCACGCATCGTTCTCTCCATAGCCCGAACCCATCGCCCGGCATTGCTGATCCGCGCGCACCGGTGCAACACCGACGCACCTGACTCGGCATGGTACCAGAATCTCCGCCAGCGTCCAGACCCGCCTCGGCTCAAGGAGGCCTTTTCGCCGCCTGCACGCGCGGCATGATAGGCCCAGGTTGGTCCTGTGAAGGGTGCTGAGCGGTTTGACAATTGGAGGCCAAGAAGCTAGAATAGAGGTGCGTACTGGTGCCAACACTGATACCTGAGAGAGGAATAGCTGAAGACCCGCTGGAGCGAATGCTCAGGGCCGGATCGCACGGACGAGGAGGTGACATGACAACGAGAGCATTCCGGCTGGCCATTCTTCTGGCGGGCCTGCTGCTTGCGACCAAGGTCGTGCTGGGGGACGGCACTATTTTGCGCC
>JAAEQP010000627.1 GCA_024231375.1 bacterium
AAGCGACAAACGGGGACTGCCAAGCTCTTGCGTCCCATTATTGCCCTTCTTAGGGCGACAATGGGTGGCTGTCCCCAGGCTATCGCGGCCCACCCGTGAGAGACTGCCACTTCTTCAACAGCTCCACAGTCCCGGATCTTCCCAGACCCCTCACCCTGCCCTCTCCCTCCTACGGCGGGCAAGCCCGCTGGGAGAGGGTAAAATCATCGTCGACTCTTGAATCCACACCTTCCTGAGATCCATCCCCGGATCAGTCTTCCTCAATCGGGTCGATGCGTTTGATGCGGGTATCGGTGAAGATGTCGGCCTCGTCGCGGCTCGTGCTGGAGAACTCGGACACAATAGCGCCGTCGTCGCCGGCCTGGAACCAGTGGAGCGTGTCCGACGGGATGGTGTACTGGTCGCCGGTGTTCAATTCGATCTCGTTGAACACGGTGTAGTAGGGTTCGCTGCCTTCGGGCGCGGAACAGTTCGCGTTCGGCGTGGGATCGCCTTCCACGTACAACCACACCTTGCCCCAGCGGCACCGGAACGTCTCCATTTTGCCGGGGCCGTCGGCCACAGGCGGATGGCGGTGTTCGGGACACGTCTGCCGCGGGAACATCATCAGCTCTTTCGCGCAGTAGATGTCCGTGTTGACGTAGGTGATGATGGCGAGACCGGTGCGGTCAAACTCGCCCAGACCAAACTCCGCGATCTCAATGCCGGCCCGTTCTTCGGGCGTGATGACAATACCCGCCGCATCGATCATGGCGGCGGCCCGTTCCTGTCCGGACGTAACGACGCTACGTTTCACCATTGGTCAGTCTCCTATTAAGTCCGCGGAAGGGACTTGGGACAGCGGGGCAACTAACGAAGCCGCGACCCCGACGATCCCACTTCCCCCGACAGACACCACCTCTACGTCATCCCGAGCGAAGCCGAGGGATCTCTTTCGGGTGAGCGCTGGCCGATTAGAGATCCCTCGGCTTCGCTCGGGATGACACGTTCGGGCTGTGTTTGTGCCGGAGCCGAAGTCCTCGGCAATCCGAGAACCCTTCAGAAGCCCCAGAGTTCCGGTTCTCCACGCTTTGCTTATCATTTCCCTCGATTCCGAATCGCCTCCTCGGTAGCGGTCCGCGCGATGCGGGTGGCGATGAGACCGTCGCGACCGGTGGGCATGTCGCCCGGGTCGCCGGTTTCCAATGCCTTCGCGAATCCTTCGTACATGCCGTCGAAATTCTTGGCGCCCGCCGTGGAGAAGGTTTTGGTTCCGCTCGACGACCGCACCTCGAACACGTCTTCGAGACTGTTGTGCCGGATTACGCCTTCGGTGCCGATGAGGTCGTAGGAGTAGATGTGAACCGGGTCCTCGGCGGTGTGGCAATAGGAATAGCTGATTTCGACCATGGTGTGCGCGCCGTTTTCGTGGTCCATATGCACATACATGTGGTCGGGCGCTTCGTAATCCTGCAACCAAGCACCCACCCCGTGGTACCGGGTCACGTCCGACTTCAGCCACCACCGGGACAAGTCGATCTGGTGGGTGCCGCAGTCTACCATGGGCCCGCCTTCAAGCATCCGGCCTTCCCGCCGTTGCTGTTCGATGCGGTTGCCGTGTTCGTCCGTCTCGTAGCGGCCGTGGCAGTTCCAGATGTAGATGAGGCGCAGCGACAGGATGTCGCCCACCACGCCTTGGTCGACCAGGTCCTTCACCTTCCGGTTCAGCGGCGCGAAGCGGTACGTGAACCCCGTGAACAACATCAGGCCCGCCTTGTCCATGGCGGCGATCATGTCTTCCGCCTCAGCCTCATCCATGGCGAGCGGTTTCTCGCAGATCACGTGCTTGCCGTGGCGTGCCGCGTCCAACACGTTGGCCTTGTGACACGGCGCAGGCGATGTGATGCTGATGGCGTCGATGTCCGACGCGAAAAACGCCTCCGCATCCGTGAACGCGTTCGGCACGCCGTACTTCTCTTTCGCTTTGGCCAGGTTCTCTTCGTTGGGGTCGAAGATCGAGACCAGGTCCAGGCCTTCCGCATTCTTGATGGCGGGCAGATGGCCGTACATGGCCACCGTGCCGCATCCCATGAGTCCTACGCGCTTCATGCGTGGTTCGCTCCTTCTATCGTTCCGCGCACTAGGGCTTCGCGGTCCGGTACTCGTCCAGATACAAGCCGATGCGCTCGAAGGGGATTCGTTTGAATCCCGGTACCTTTTCGTACACCGGCGAATCGTCCTTCAATTGCAGATTCATCTTCTCAAGGTCCACGAATCCGGGGTCGCCCTCCGTGAAGTTGTCTTTGATGGCGGCAAACTGCTTGCCTTCCTTCGACAACCCGAAATGATCGCCGCCGAAGAACACGTTGCGAGTGATGATGTTGTCCTTCGGTACCGCCGGGTCATCATCAAGGATGCCGACCAACTTCGGGTAGCGCGTGCTGTACGGCGGCTCGGTGTAGTTCATGGCCTCCAGCTTGTCGTACATGTGCCAACCGCCGCCCTTCACGATGTACTTCTTCGCCCAGCCCAGTCCGCGCGAGTCGATATGCACGCCGGGATGGCATTCCACGAAGATGTTGTTGTCCACGACGTTGTCGCGGCCGCCGCCGATGAAGGCTGCACGACTGGCCCGGCAGAACACGTTGCCGTAGATGATGGTGCCGCTGGCGGCGTCGTCAAGGTACACGGCCATAGCCCCGTGGGTATAGGGGCCGCGGATATCGTGGAAGAAGTTGTGCCGGATCGTGTTGCCGCGCGTGGTCCAGTCACGGCCCATGTAGTACGCGCCCACGTCGCCTGTTTCCTGGCAGATGGCATAGAGTTCGTTGAACTCGATGAGGTTCTCGTTGCCACCCAACTGGATGCCGTTGTGCGGCGCGTCGTGGATCAGGTTGTGGGCCACACGGATGCCGACGCCCCCCACGCCCACGGCCGGCCGGTACGTGCGGCACCAGCGACCGTAATGGCGGATGTGGTTGTTGACGGCGTAGTTCGAGCACGGTTCGAGCGTCTTGCGGTCGCCGCCCGACACCGACATGCCCCGGTCGCATTCGGAGATGTCGCATCCCACCACGCCGTTGTGATGGCCGCCGGACACCACGACCGCATTCAGGCCAATGTTCCGCAAGGTGCATCCGGCCAGCCTCGTGTAGGACCCTCCGCGAACGGTTACCGCATGACCACGGCAGGCCTCCAGTGTGAACCCTTGCAGGGTCACGTGAGATGCCTCATTCACAGTGACCAGCGATGTGGCGATGGACACGACCGTGCGCGCCGACGCAATCGGCGCGGGCGGCCAGAAGTACAGGATTCCCGTGTCGCGGTTCAGGTACCACTCGCCCGGCACGTCCAGTTCTTCCAGCAGGTTCAGGGCGTAGTAACGCTGCCCCACTTTGTATCCGTAGACGCCGTGGGGTTCCTCCGTGACGAACAGTTTCTTTTCCGGATCGATGGACGCTACGCCCACATACGAGTCGGCCCAGTCCCAGGTCCAGTATCCGAAGAGCCAGGGGTCCTCGGCCGAGACCCACCGCGCCGGACGGTCACCGTCGTACGTGAACTGCCCGCCCGTGGCGCCCTCGGGCGCGCTCACCACCTTCTGCCAACCCTCGTTGGGCCACCGCGCGATCTGCATGGGCCGGTCGTCGAAGAACAGTTCCAGACCCGCCGGGGTTTCGGGCCGCGAGAACCCGCGAGGCGTGAGCTTGCCGAAATCGGTGACACCTTGGGCCTTCAAGTCGGTCTGCATGACCTTGCCGCGCGCTTCCTCGGGGAGCCGGGCCAAGGTCGTCTCGTCCTCGACCACCGCGAACCCGGTCACGGTCACGCCGCCTGTCACTCGCACTTCCTCGCCAGGAGCCGCACGGTAGGTCACCGGTCCGCCCGGTTGTCCGCTGTCGTCCGCGGCCAGTTCGAACGGTCCCGTGCGCGGATACACCCCTTCCCGCACGAGTACCGTGACGCCGCCCCTCGGATAGTTGCCTGCTTGTTTCAACGCCCGGACCGCGTCGCGGGCCGCTTCCAGGGATTTGAACGGCGCATCCTTTGTGCCCGCACTGGTGTCGGCACCGCCGGTAGCGATGTAGAATTCCAGGCTGGCGGCAAGAGCCGGCATGCAGAACAAGATGGCTAAAGCACTGGAAACGAAGATTTTACGCACAATTCGCACCCCTTCTTGAGTCTCACCGGAGCGATTCGATGCCCAGTCCGCTACGGAATGGGCTGAACATCAGGCTTGTCCTCGTGCAATTCATCGTACGCTTTGCAGAACGGGCATCCCTTCTCGATCCGGCGCATGAACCGGCCGTAGGCCGACTCGGGAAACTTGCGGCGGAGGATGCAGGCCGGGCAGAACCGGCAGACCGTTGCGAGAAACTGTCTTGACATGGCTTCCATCTCCTTGGTCTTAGGGCGGTCGAACAGGCACCAACTCGAACCAGACTAACCACTTCCCAAGACTGGGTCAAGATTGCTTTTTTCGCGGACGCAGGGGTACAATACGGGCAGCGACAAGACGACCACGGGAGATGTAACCGTAATGAACGCCAGGAAGATAGCGGCGACGTTCACGTTGTGCCTTATCATGTGTCTGATGTTGGCGTGGTTCGCGGATACCGCGGATGCCGGCAACAACGAGATCATGGAGAAGAAGGGCATCGGTGGACTGTTCGCGGGCAAAGGCCTGGACTCGGACAAGGCCCCCTCGAAAGTGAAGAAGTGGCTTGGCATTGGGTCGATCTTCGTCATGATTGCCGTTGTCAAGTACCTCTAGCGGACCCGTGAGGCCAGGCATGGGCACGCCACGGCCGTATGCCGTAGGGGGCCACGGATCCGAACACGCCGAGGGGTGGGGTGTGTTTTGAATGCACGCGTTCTAATCCTGGACGACGAAGAGAACATCGTCGATGTTCTCAGTTCCCATCTATCGAGTACGGGATACGAGTGCGTGGGTACCACCAAGGCTCAAGAAGCCGTCTCCCTTCTCGAAAGCGACCGGTTCACGCTCCTCCTCACCGACCTCAAGATGCCCGATATGAGTGGCATGGAAGTCGTGCGCACGGCCAAGGACATCGACCCGGACATCGCCGTGGTGGTTCTCACCGGACTGGGCGATGTCAGCAAGGCTATCGAGTCCATGCGCGCCGGCGTCGACGACTACATTCTCAAACCGTTCAACCTCAGCGAGATTAGCGTTTCCATCAGCCGTGCGCTCGAGAAGCGCGACCTGGTTGTCGAGAACCGGCAGTACCAGGAAGGCCTGGAACAGCGCGTCAACGAGGCCACCGAAGACCTCGGGCGCGTCAACCGGGAACTGCGGGATACCAAGGAATACCTCGAGAGCCTGCTCCACAGCACCGTGGACGCCATCATCTCCACCGACACGTCCAACCGGATCGAGTTCCTTAACCGGGGCACCGTTCAGATGTTCGGGTACTCCGAGCAGGAGTTGCTGGGCCGGGACATGGCCGATCTGTATGCGGGCGGCGCCAACGAGGTGGCCTACATTCGCCGCAGAATGGCCGACGGCAAACCGATGCAGAATTTCGAGACGGTCCTGACCCACAAGAGCGGCAGCCCCATTCCGTGCAGCGTGTCGCTGTCGCTGGTACACGACGCCAACGGCGAGGTTGGGTCGGTGCTGGCCATCTGCAAGGACATCACACAGCAGAAGCGGCTCGAGGAAGAACTGAAGGAAATGTCGATTAAGGACAGTCTAACGGGGCTGTACAACCAACGGCATTTCTATGACAGGCTCGAATCCGAGATCGAGCGCGCCCGGCGCCAGAAGCACCCCTTGTCGCTAGTCCTGTTCGACATCGACCAATTCAAGACCTACAACGACGGTCACGGCCATTTGGCGGGTGACAAGGTCATCCAGACGGCTGGCAAGGTCGTACTGGAATGCACCCGCGACCACGTGGATATCGGGTTCCGGTACGGGGGCGACGAGTTTACGGTGATCCTGCCGGAAGCGGGCGAGGCGCAAGCCAAGACTATCGCGGAACGTATCCGCCGCAGTTTCCAGGACAAACGATTCGACCATCTCACGTTGAGTGTGGGACTGATGACGTTCCGCGAAGGCTATACCTTGCGGTCGTTCATTCAGTTCACGGACGCCATGATGTACGACGCCAAACGGAGCGGCGGCAATCGCGTGTTTGTATTCGAATCCGACGATGAAAAGGTCGGTGAGGACGAGGAACAGGAAGGTTCAGAAGAATGAAGTTCGGTATCTGCAGCGAGATTTTCAAGGAATGGAACGATGTCGAGCGCGCAATTGCGTACGCCAAGGAAGCGGGCTACGACGGCATCGAGATCGCCCCGTTCACCCTGTCGCAGTACGTGGCCGATATTCCTCAGGAGACCCGCCGCAAGATCGTGGCGAAGGCCGCCGAAGTCGATCTCGACATCATCGGCATCCACTGGGTCTTCGTCGGACCCGAAGGCATCTACCTCAACCATTCCGACAAGGCCATCCGCGACCGCACCGTCCAGTATCTGAAAGACCTGTGCCATTTCTGCGGCGACATCGGCGGCGACGTCATGATCTTCGGGTCGCCCAAGCAACGCAACGTGTTGCCGGAACTCACCTATGATCAGGCATGGGAGTATGGAGTCGACACGTTCCAGCAAGCCATGGACACGGCCGTCGAGCGCGGCGTGACCATCTGCATGGAGCCCCTGACCCACCTCGAAACCGATTTCTGCCAGAGCGCCGAGGAAACCTACAAGTTCGTGCAGGCCGTGGACCATCCGAACTTCCAGTTGATGCTCGACACCAAGGCCATGACCTTCGAGAAAGAGAGTCGCGCCGACCTCATCCGCAAGTATGGCCACGCAATGAAGCACTACCATGCCAACGACGAGAACCTGAACGGTCCGGGATTCGGCGACGTCGATTTCGGACCCATCTTCGAAGCCCTGCGCGAAGTGAAGTTCGACGGCTACGTGTCCGTGGAGGTCTTCGAGTTCGACCCAGGCCCCGAGACCATCGCCACGAAGAGCCTGGAGTACATGAAGCAGTTTGTTTAGATAGCTGTCGGCTATCGGCTTTCGGCAATCAGCTTTTCAGCGCGGTCGGGCTAGGTCCCGGCCGCGCTTTCTGCGTACCCGAGCGGCAAGAGGATGCTGCTCAATGGTACGCGCTCGCTTGCGTTGCCACCGTCCCGCAAGGTACAAGAAGCGATGCAACTGGGTCCACACGTCGAAGGGGGCAGGCACATGAACATTGACACGAAGGGAACACCTCTGTCCACCACATGCCGTTCCATTCATCGGCCATCCCGGCGCGCCTTTCTTGCGCAGGGGCTTGCGGCCCTCGGCCTGACATCCTGCGCTGGGGCTGTGGCGGCCACGGCCGCACGCGGAGAGGGCGAACGCCCGAACATCGTGCTCATCATGGCCGACGACATGGGGTTCTCGGACATTGGGTGCTACGGCGGGGAAATCGAGACGCCCAACCTGGATGGTCTGGCGGCGTCGGGCATTCGGTTCACGCAAGCCTACTCGAACGCGAAGTGCGCGCCGACGCGCGCCTCGTTGCTCACGGGACTGTATGCGCAGCAGGTGGGGTGTCATGGCGGTCCCGTGGTCATGGAGAATTGCGTCACCATTGCCGAGGTTCTGAAATCGGCGGGGTACCGCACCTTCATGACGGGGAAGTGGCATGCGCAGGAGCTTCCCGTGGAGCGCGGCTTCGACCGGTACTACGGTCTGTGCGACGGGTGCTGCAACTTCTTCAATCCCGGCGAGCAGCGTGACGGCGAACCCAAGCCCGCCGAGAAGAGCTGGCCGCGGAAATGGGCCATTGACAGCGAGGTCCACCAGCCGTACACGCCCGAGGACCCGGGTTTCTACACCACCGACGCGTTCACGGACTACGCCGTGCGGTATCTCGATGAGGACGGCCGCGATGATACGCCCTTCTTCCTGTATGTGGCCTACACGGCTCCGCACTATCCCATGCAGGCCCCGCCTGAAGATATTGCCAAGTACCGGGGGCGCTATTCGGTTGGCTGGGACGAAATACGCCGTCGCCGTTTCGAACGGATGGTGGACATGGGCCTGATTCGCCGGGAATGGGGACTGTCGCCCCGCGATCCACGTGTGGCGGCGTGGGAGGATGTCGAGAAACGCGAAGCGTGGGACCTCGCGAAGATGGGAGGTCCCAAGGGCAAAGGGTTGACGTGGGAGAGCGCGAAAGATCGGGACGAATGGGATCTGAAGATGTCCGTCTACGCGGCCATGGTCGACCGGATGGACCAGAACATCGGCCGGATCCTGACGAAGATCCACGAACTGGGCAAGGACCGGAACACGCTCATCATCTTCCTGGCCGACAACGGCGGGTGCGCCGAGTTCTATCACTTGACCCAGGACGTGCCGCCGGGCACGGTCGATTCGTACCGCACGGTGGACCCGCCGTGGGCCAACGCCCAGAACACGCCGTTCCGCAAGTACAAACAGTACGATCACGAAGGGGGAATTTCGTCGCCCTTCATCGTCCGGTGGCCCGCGCGCGTGAAGGAGTCCCGAATCACCCACGAAATGGCGCACATCATCGACATTATGGCCACATGCGGGGACGTGGCGGGCGCGGAGTATCCGGAGACCTACGACGGACGCAAGGTGCTGCCTCTGGAGGGCAAGAGTCTGCTGCCCATCATCGACGGTGAACCAGGCGAGGTCCACTACGCCTTGTACTGGCAGTTCGGCAAGAGCCGCGCGGTGCGTCGGGGGAAATGGAAACTCGTCGGTGAGAAGGGCTCGAAGTGGGAACTGTACGACATGGAGAAGGATCGAACGGAACTCCGTGACCTTTCGGATGAATTTCCGGAGCGAGTGGAAGCCATGACGCGGGATTGGGACGCGTGGGCGGACCGCGTTGGTGTGAAGGGGTGGAGTTGAGGAGGACGTAGTATGGCGATTCTGCTGAGTGCCGCGATGCTGACGGGTGCTGTCGTGTCCGCGCCACCGGAGGCGTATCTGTTCGCGCACATGACGCATCAGGACTACGGGCGACTGTATTACGCCGTGAGCCGGGACGGGCTGAAGTGGGAGGAGTTGAACAACGCCAAGCGCGTCACGGACGACTACCGCGGCCATCCGGACATCTGCGCGGGCCATGACGGGCGCTTCTACCTCATTGGGAACTACTCCACGAAGCCGCCCGAGATCACGATCTGGGCGTCCGACGACCTGGTGTCGTGGGAGCGGCACACGGAATTCGTGCCGGACCTTAACAAGACGCCCAACTTCTCGCCGGGCTTCGAGTACAAGGGGGCGCCGAAGATCTACTTCGACGCGCCTTCGAAGACCTACGTCATCTCGTGGCATACGCCGTCCGTGAAGGAAAGCGAGGGGGGCAACAAAGGCATGTGGGAGTCCATGCGGACTTTGTACGTCACCTCGACCGACCTCAAGACGTTTTCGGACCCCAAGCGGCTGTTCGACTTCGAGTTGGCCACGATTGACGTATTCATCCGTTGCATCGACGGCACGTACTACGCGTTTGTGAAGGATGAGCGGTGGCCTTCGCTCGACTGTCCCACTGGGAAGGCGATTCGTGTGAGCGTGGGCGAGGGGCTGCTCGGGCCCTACGCGGAACCGGGACCACCCATCTCGTCGAACTTCCGCGAAGCACCCACGCTCATACCGCGTCCCGACGGCGAGGGATGGTATCTGTTCGTGGAGGAGTATCCCGCCATCAGTTACGAGTGCTTCACCGTGCGGCGTCCCGAGGACCAGTGGTACGAGGTGCGCGGACCGCAGAAAAGCGTCCCGCCGAATGCGCGGCATGGCTGCATGATTCCCATCAGCCTGGATCGGTATGGGGCGCTCACCAAGGCGTATGCGAGCGACGCCAAGGCGGAGTAGGGGTGGGTAGGCGAAGACGGTCGACGCGGAGGTCGCCCCTACCCCGAAAGGTATAGGACGGCGATCTGGAGACCTGCGACCGCGGGATGTGAATGGTGCGTGCTCCCTTCGGTCGACGCACCCTACAAAGAGTGCCCGATTCCTGTGTGTCGAGGCGGACCGAGGGTCCGGCGCCGGAGGCGGGCGAGCACCCACCACACCCTTGACGCCGCCGCGCATGCCATGCACACTGGATGTACATTGAGAGAACACAAGGAGTGCATCCATGGGCCTTCTAAACGATTCGGACTGCGGGCGGGCAGAGGCTCTGAGCCGGGTCAACTACTGCAATCCCTTTCTTCCCGAGCGTCTGGGGTATGAGAAGGTGGTGTTGGGCGACGCCTTCGTGGGCGAGGAGGAGGCGTGGCACAAGAGGGAGGAGGAAGCCGTTCGGCCGAACCTCGAACGGATGACGGCATGGGCCAAGGGGATCGCGGACGACGTTCGCGAAGGGTTGGCCAAGGGCGGAGCGTTGGCGGACAACGAGGTGCCGCTGTACGGGGACGTGGTTCTCTACTACCTGTACAACAAGTATCAACTGGACCTGTTCGAGTACATCGAGATGACGGCGTCCGGTCACGGCGAACCGTCCCGGGAAGCGGAAGCCCTACTGGCACGGACGTATGACCGGTACCAGGAGGACATGATTCACTATCTGGGCGTGCCGGGCAGCACGTTCAGTTTGGACGAGGCCGACTACTTCTTCGCGTCGTTCTTCCAACTGCGCCGGGCGTGGCACCATATCTTCGACAACATCATCGGTGGTTCCATGGTATCGGCCCGGTTGCGCGCATCGGTGTGGCAGTCCATCTTCACGTGCGACGTACACCGGTACCGCCGGGGCCTGTACGAACGCATGCGGGACATCACGACCCTGATCACAGGGCCGTCGGGTACGGGTAAGGAACTGGTGGCGCGCGCGGTCGGCTTGTCGCAGTTCATTCCCTTCGACGGCCATCGCAAGCGGTTCGAGGCACATTATGCGCGGTGCTTCTACCCGCTGAACCTGTCGGCCCTCTCCCCCACGCTCATCGAATCGGAGCTGTTCGGTCACACCAAGGGATCGTTCACGGGGGCCCTGAACGATCACGAGGGGTTCTTCGAGTCGTGTCCGGCGCACGGGGCCGTGTTTCTGGACGAGCTTGGCGAGATGGACCCGGCGATCCAGGTCAAGCTGTTGCGGTTGCTGCAAACGCGGTCGTTCCGCCGTATTGGCGACACGGAAGACCGCGAATTCAGCGGGAAGGTCATCGCGGCCACCAATCGCGATCTCACGACCGCCATGCGGGAGCACCGGTTCCGTGCGGACTTGTATTACCGGCTGTGCTCCGATGTGATCGTCACGCCGTCGTTGCGAGAGCAACTCGAAGACTCACCGGACCAGTTGCGCAATCTGTTGATGTTCGTGGCGCGGCGTGTTGCTGGCGAGGACGAAGCCGGGGCGTTGGCTGAAGAAGTGCAGGCCTGGATCTCGGAGCACTTGGGCGACGACTATGCGTGGCCCGGCAATGTGCGAGAATTGGAGCAGTGCGTGCGCAACATTCTGGTGCGGCGGTCGTATCATCCCGCCGAAGCGCCGCCGGCGGATGCGCTCGAGGCCATTTTGGACCAGGTCAGGCGAGGACTGCTCACGGCCGACGACCTTGTTGCCCAGTACTGCACGTTGGTGTATGCGCAGACGGGGAGCTACCTGGAAGCGTCGAAGCGGCTGGGATTGGACCGCCGTACTGTGAAGGCCCGCGTGGACACGGACCTGCTGGACGAGTTGCGCAAGGAGTAGATCAGGATCGCGGCGCGCGGTTCGCTTCTTCGCATTCATCGGCGATGGCGCAGTTCGAGGTGTCGCAGTGGCACCCGGTGGACTTGCCGGACAGGCCTCTCCTCACATGAACAAATACGGCCACGGCCGCCACGCCCACCAAGACTCCTACTATGAGCAATTCCATAGCCACTGCCTCTCGCGAAGACCCTTGTCAACCCGCTCGTCAATTGTACCTAACACTAGCCATCCGTCACAGATTCCGCCGCTTCCCGCGTCACGGTGTCGATGGCACTTCGGAATCAGTGCCTGCGTCCCCTATCGGCACGACCAGTCCGCACGAGCCGTAGAACGTCCTGGGACGCGTGCCCTGTCCGTAGAACTGCTGCTGCCGGTCCAGTTCGGGCTTGCCATCGAAGACATAGCCGCAACCCGGCTCAAGATCGGTCCACAACACGTACCGATGAACGGGAAGGAGCGCCGCCAAGTTCGTCCGTAGGCCCTCGGGCGTAGAGTCGAGCGAAGCGACCGGTACGCTCCAGTTCACGACCATGATGCGCGGACTTTCGGGGAAGCCGTAGGGCGGCAATTCAACCTCGATGCGGCGCCAATCGAGTTGTGAGTACGGGGCGGGTTCGCCGTCGATGGCGATCGTTTGGACCTTTGCGTCGCCGAATGGCAAGGACAGTGTGACAAACCCGTCCGCACCGGGGTTGCGGCAGTACTCGATGGTCGACCGCGCCTCGACTGTGCCCACTGACGTGAACCGCCATTCGTCATCCTGGGTCACTTCAGGCCCGTCGTGCTCGGTCACTATCCGGAGAGCCGCCGCCCCACCGAGATAGCCGACGCAGACCATGAAGACGGCGGTCCCAACGACCATGCTCCAGAATGATAGCCGCAGCGCAGTGCGTCGACTCATCTTTTCCCACATCGATTTCCGCTTACGACCGTACGCTTCCGGCATCAGAGACGTAGTGAGCTCGCGCAAGCTCTCCTCCGCCATGTCCTCGGGAGGTTCGGAGCACTGGTCCAGTTGCACGAGCTTGAGTTCCTTGACAAGCGCAAGCTTGGTGTCGACCATCCAATACCAGAGCTTCACGACTCCGTTCATCCCGAAACCGGCCACCAACATCCCAAGCCCCATGAGCATCAGACGCATGTCCTTGGTCGCCAATATCAGGTAGATCCCGGGCCCGACGATCAGCATGCTCGCCAGAACCCAGATGGTCACTTTGGCGACGACCACGTTCCGCCGTCCATCGAACCACCTTGTGAGCTTCCGCCGCGCTTCCTCCTTGCGTGTCGCTTCGGGCGGTCTGTCGTCGGCGATGCGGTTGAGCAGGTCGTCCTTCGAGTCACTCATGATCTCTATCCTCCATTCGGCTCCGCACGCGCTGACGCGCGTGGTACAAGCGTGATTTGACGGTCCCGGCGGGGACATCGAGCATGTCGGCAATCTCGGCGACGGAGAACCCTTCCTGGTAGTGAAGCGTGAGCAACGCCCGTTGTTCGACGGTGAGTCCCGATAGGATGGCTTGGACCGAGTCTTGCGCTTCGACCGCTGTCGTGGACGCTGTCGCCTGTTGCGGGCGTTCCTCCTTGAAGCGGTTCAGCAGCCATCGCCGCCGTGTGGCGCGGCGGCCGCTGTCCATGCACTGGTTCGTGAGTATCCGAAACACCCACCCAGGAAATGCATCGGGGTCGGCAAGCGATCCGAACCGTTTCAGTACACGTTCCCAGGTTTCCTGAACCATGTCGGCAGCGGCCTCCGTGTTGCCGGTGAGTCGGCACGCATGCCGCCACAGCCTGGGATTCCAGCGCGCCACAAGGTCGGCGAAGGCTTCGCCGTCCCCCTGTTGGCAGCGCAGGACCAGTAGGCTGTCCTCTATCCGGCGTCTCTCATCCATAATTCACCCTGGAGACGTTTGCGGAGACCGGTCGGTTCAAGTAATGCGGACGTGGGCCCGCGAAACCGGGGACAGTCCCGTCTCGCTCGAAGACTCGCTCGCTTGGTAC
>JAAEQP010000628.1 GCA_024231375.1 bacterium
AGCCTACCGTCACAGAAGCACGGTAAATAAACGGTGACTGTCCCTATTTAAATGGCGGTCTACGCGCTACGGGTCGCTGCAACGCCTTCCAGGTCGATCTCTTTGGCGCGTGCGCATGCGGCGAAGTGGCCGCTGTCGACTTCGCGTAGCTCGGGGACGCTTTCCTTGCAGCAATCCTGAGCGTACCGGCACCGCGGGTGGAACGCGCATCCCTTGGGCAGGGCCGAAGCGTCCGCCACTTCGCCTTTCAGGAGAATGCGTTCGGACTTCTTCGCTTTCGGGTCAGGCAAGGGCAAGGCGCTCATCAGTGCTTCCGTGTAGGGATGCCGCGGATTGTGAAACAGGTCGACAGTCTTGGCCAGTTCCACGATGCGTCCCGCGTACATCACGGCCACACGCGTACTGATGTTTTCCACCACCGACAGGTCGTGTGCAATAAACACGTAGGTCAACCCGAATTCCTGCTGCAAATCTTTGAGCAGGTTCACAATCTGCGCCTGCACGGACACGTCCAGCGCCGACACGGGTTCGTCGCACACAATCATCTTCGGATTGAGCGCCAAGGCGCGCGCGATACCGATGCGTTGCCGCTGGCCGCCGCTGAACGCATGCGGGTATCGGCGTAGAAATTCCACTTGCAGCCCTGCCGCCTCGGTCAACCACCGGACCCGGTCCTCGATCTCCTTGCGCGACCCGAACCGCTGGGCTCTTAGGGGCTCGCCGATGATGTCCATCACCGTCATGCGCGGATTCAGCGAACTGAAGGGGTCCTGGAAGATGAGCTGCATGTGTTTGCGGAACTGCCGAAGCTTCTCGCCTTGCAGGCCGAGTACGTCGACGGATTCGCCTTCATGCTGAAACGTCACCTCGCCCTCGGTGGGTTCGATAAGACGCAGGATCAAGCGGCCCGTCGTGGTCTTGCCACATCCGCTTTCGCCCACCAAGCCCAGGGTCTCGCCTTCGTTCACGGCGAAGCTAACGCCCTCGACCGCTCGGATGAGGCCCACGGTCTTGCGCACCAGCCCGGCCTTGATGGGGAAATGCTTGGTCAGATTCGTGACGTTCAGTAACGGATCGCTCATGATGCATCCCGATCGGGCGTGTGCAGATGACACGCCACCTTGTGGCCCGGTTCGAGTTCCAGGAGCGGGGGAGGATCGCCCGTGTCGCACACCCCCTTGATGCAGTGTTCGCAGCGTGGGGGGAACGGACACCCCGGCGGGTGCGTAAACGGGTCCGGCACGGACC
>JAAEQP010000629.1 GCA_024231375.1 bacterium
CTGTCGCTGTCCGCTCCTCCTACTCGTCAAACCACTCGTCCTCCGCGTCGAACAGGGGAATCACCGTGATCGCCACGCGCAACTGCCCCACGGCGCGGTGGCGGCAACCGGGCTTGATGAGAATGGACGTCAGCGGCTTCACCGGCACCCGTTCGCCGTCGAGTTCCATGTGGCCTTCGCCTTCGAGGACAAGGTAAATCTCGGTCAGTTTCTTGTGGTAGTGCACCCGCGATTCGGCGCAGATGTCGGTGACGTGCTGCGTGGCGACGGCGTTGTTGTCCGTGTTGAAGGCCCGCCGTGCTTGCCCGCACGGCCTACTGCACGCGGGCCATCCGGGCCTTGACGAGCGGAAGGGCGGACAGAAACACCATCAGCGCGGCAGGCACGACGAGCATGGTGAGGCCGAGGCTGGGGGAGAGGCCGAGGACACGCATGGTGTCTGCGGAGGCGTAGTCGAGGAACCCGAGGATGCCGGGGACGCGGCTGAGCCAGTCGGTCATCCCCACGGTGACGCCGACGCCGATAAGGCCAAGGGCGGCCACGGCGACGAGTTGCGCACGCCAGAGGAGCCGCTTGCGCAGTTGCCGGCGTTCGCGTTCGACGCGGGCGGCCATGTGCAGGCTGCGCTGCATGCGCCGTTCGAACGTTTCCGGCAACGGCTGGAGCGGCTCGGAGCGGAGCGCCTCGTCGATTAGCCGGTCGAGGTCATGTAAGGAGTTCGAGTCCATGTTCACCAAGTTCCTTCGTGATGATGGATTTCAGTTTGCTGCGCGCCCGGTGCATCCAGGTCTTCACCGTTCCTTCGGGAATGTCCATAATCTCCACAATCTCTTCATACGAGATGCCTTGGAGATAGTATAACGTTATTACCTGCGCGTACTTGTCGGGGAGTTTCGTCACGCACCGTCGGATGACCTCGCGGGCGTCCGACGGGCCCTTATCGGGCGCTTCGGCTTCCCGTTCGTGGGCGGGGGAGAGGGGCACTTCGGCCCGTTTGCCGCGTCGCTTGAGTTCGGTGAGGCAGACGTTGGACGTGACGCGGTAAAGCCAGGTGGTGAAACTGCAGTCGCCGCGGAACCCGTGGATATGCCGGTAGGCCTTCAGAAACGCTTCCTGCGCCATGTCTTCGGCCAGTTGCGCTTCCCGCATGAACCGGTACGCGAGGTTGTAGACGACCCGCTGATGCCGTGTGACGAGTTCGGAAAACGCCTCGACTTCGCCCGCTTGCGTGCGCGCGACCAAGGCTTCGTCCGATACGTCCGTCATGCCGGCCCTTCCCACATTCAACCACGATCCCAACGCCTTCGACGGTGCCCACGCGCATGCTCCCAACAGGCACGCTTCCAGCGCCGCGGCCATCATCGCTTGCTCCTGACGATTCGGATATTCCCGTTCAGGGTGTCCAACGAGAGGCGCGTCTTCCCCTCGCCGATGCTCCCCTCGAGGTGATGGCGCAACGCGACACCCGCGGACGCGTCTACCGGGAATTCCGATCCCACTGTGCCGCGCTCTGTCGTACCGTTGACGTACGCCGTGCACGCTTCATTCATCACTACTGTAATGCCCCCGTTCTGGGTGTTCAAGGCGCAACTTTCTACCTTGGGGTCCAGCACATGCGCCACAATGTCCCCGTTCGTCGTCGTCGCTTCAAACGCGCCGCCCTGCATCCAGACGAACACGCTGCCGTTCACCGTTTCCGCCCGGGCGCCGGCGGGCGCATCGTGCAGCTTGATACGCCCGTTCGTGGTTTGGGCCACGACGTGCCCCTGCGGTTTCTGCACCGCAATGTCGCTGTTGCGACCGTGAATCGACACGTTGCCGCATCCCGGTGATACCGTGACATTTCCGTCGGCGGTGGTGATCTCGAGGTCCGTACCTAGAGGGACTTCGAGGGTGTAGAGCACGACCAAGTCGATGGAGTCCGGTCGTTCCTCGGGCTCCGTGACGATCTCCAGGTAATCCTCGGCTTCGGTGACGTCGAGGAGTGCGGCCACGTAGGCGCGTACGTCTTCTTCGGCCACATCGCCGCGGGCATACGCGCGGAGTTCCACCTTGGCGGTAACTTCGTCGCCTTCCCTGCCACGCACGCGGATGAATCCGTCTTGATTGTCCAGTCGGACCAGCGCAGCTTTCGGCCAGGACAACGTGCGGTGTTCGCGCACGTCGGGCCTGATGCCCACCACCTCGGGCAGCTTGGGGGCCAGTACGCCGACGGTGAAGAGCAATACAAAGAACGCAATCAGGAGGGCGGTCAATATGCTTCGCACGTATGAGTTCATGGCATTTGTTTGACTTCGTTGCGCCCCAACGGGTTTCACAAAATTCTGACCGGTAATCGAAGCCCTTTGACGAAGGCCTTGCCAAGGGCAATCCGTTGAGTATCCGGAACGCGGTTACGAGGGATTATATGTGTTAAGTGTCGTGATGATAACGGCTTGTGCCCGAATGTGCCAATCTTTGGCTTTTCGTTGAA
>JAAEQP010000630.1 GCA_024231375.1 bacterium
AGTCGGGCGAGGGACGTTGCGTTACCGCGCCGCGTCTGCTGAAACTTCGAAGGCACTTCGCCTTTCGCGTTGTCTCACACCGTCTAACTGCTTGGATACACACTGACCATGACACGTCGCAAGCGAGGTCGCTTCCGCCGCCGCACGTATGTTGCCGGGCTTGTCGGCGTGTCGCTCGCGGTGATACTGCTTCCCGAGGCGTGGACCGGAAAGCTTTACGGTTTGGTTCAGGTCATCGTGCCCTTTCAACACGCTGCGACCACAGCCACCGACTCGGTGCGCGGGTTGCTTCCATCGGGTTCCGGGACGGTGTCGGCGGATGACTACGACGATCTTCAGCGAGAGAGAGATGCGCTTCAGCATCAAGTAGCCACACTGTCCGTACAAGCTGTGGCTCTGATTCAGGAAGTCGAGTGGTTGACGGCCTCTCGAACGTGGGATGTAGGGGGCGCGGGCATTGGCCGGGCGGGGCGACTCATACCAGCCTCCGTCATCACGGAAGACTTGCTTCCTTGGAGGTCATCCCGGCTTGTCAACGTGGGAAGTCTACAGGGCGTCCAGCGCGGAGACATCGTGGCCTCTCGACACTTCACCATTAATCGTGGCGAAGAAGCCGGCCTGCGCGACGGTTTGGCCATTCTCTTCCG
>JAAEQP010000631.1 GCA_024231375.1 bacterium
GCGAGCGCAGCGAGACGGGTCTGTCCCTAGCTTCCTTCGCGGGCATCGCGCCAGGGCCGATGCTTCTTCAACAACCCCCCTGTCCCGCTTCCTGCGGATCCTGCCCAGCGCAGTGCCCTCGGTTCCAACGCGCCCCCATGGCCAAAAAGAAAGGACCCCGCCTTTCCGGCGGGGTCCTTGGTCCTTGAGTCTCAGTATGAACGCTATCTGAGTATTCGAGCCGATCCCCTACGGGATCATACTGCCGGCCGTCTCCATGATACGCGCCCACGCAACGGAGACCGGCGTCTCGCCCGGGTAGCGGACGAACCTCACGTGACCGTCCATATACAGCACATTGCAGCCGCCCGGGATGTGGTTCATGAACTCGGGCTGGCCCGCATTCAGGTCGTCCCACATGATGAAGATTTCGCTCTGGCCCCTTGCGGTTGCGGCCGGATTGTTGATGTCCGAAATGAAGAACCGCTCGATGCCCTCTCGGAGCCGGTACAAGGTCGAATCGCCGGCATCGATGTCATCGTCGTAGTCCGAGAGCGAGCCGCCAATAAGACCGATGACGTTCGCCATCCCGGTCTGGAAGTCCGCGGTGGTGTTCGCAAACACGTCGAAGGCCGGATCGTTCTCGTCCGTGGTCACGAACTTGCCCATGTCCACGGCCCATGCGAAGTAGTTGTACGACGTCGCCCGGAACCGGCAAGGAGCCCAGCTCCCTTGTTCGAGACCACCAACGCGCCATGTGTCCAGGTCATCGTCCGAGTCCGACGGACAACCGCCGATGTTCGGATCCGTCAAGTACTCCGGATAGATGGCTGTACCGTCCGGAAACAACTCCAGGTACGTCGACGGAATGCAGGTCTCGTCGGAGTCGGAAGTGTTCTTGTACAGTTGGAGGGTGGGGAACTTCTCGCCCTTGGACTCGTTCGAGTACAGCTTGTAGACGAGCCCCCACTGTTTCAGGTTGTTCTGGCAGGCCGCCCGCCGGGCCGCTTCACGAGCGCGCGCGAGAGCGGGGAGCAGGATGGCCGCCAAAATTCCGATGATAGCGATTACGACCAACAGCTCAATCAGTGTAAATCCTCTGGTCTTCATGGTTGATTGCTCCTATTGTCCGAATTGCCTCACAAGAAGAATACAGATCGGAAGGTGTTCCCAGGGTGACAGGATTAATGCGATGGATGGGAACAACTCCCACGGGCGGGGTCTGGCATCACCTCCCTTCTCAGAAGGTTCGCCATGGAGTGGCAAGGCTACATGAATCCGTCCGGCTCCGAGGCAGAAACCCCGGCATCTCCCAAGAACCGCTCCATGACACCCAGTATGCGGCCGACACGACACCCACGATCATGTGTCAGCCCTCTATCTAGAGTGTACACCTCTTGGACGGATGTGTAAAGGGTTCGTTGACAATCGCATAAATCACACTGATCGCGCCACGCGCAGAATGCTCCGTGTGCGGGGGTGGGCTACCGTCGCGTCCGGGTGCGAGGGGTCTATGCCTTGCGCAGGACCTTGCGCAGGTATTTGATGCTGGTCCGGCCCTGTTCTTCGGTGCTGCATTCAACGGACAGGACACCTTTGAACTTGGCTTTGCGCAGGATCTTCACGATGCGGGCCCAGTCGAGCACACCTTCGCCGCAAGCGCAGCCCGACGGAACACCGGTCACCTTGCCGCGGTCGTCCATCACCACGCCGCCGATGTCTTTGGCATGAACGTGGACCACCTTCTTGGCAATGGCTTCCAGGAAAGCGTAGGTGTCTTCACCGGCCATGAACACGTTTCCGGTATCCGGATTGCAACTGAAGTAGGGCGAATCGACGAGGCCGAGGAGTTCCAGGTAGGTCTTCAACTTCACGGTGTAGACCTGGTGCGGTTCCAAGGCAATGTGGATCTTGTGGCGTTCCGCGACCGGAAGCACGCGACGCAGGGTGTAATGGATAATGTTGTACGCCTGGCGCTTGGTCATCCAGTCG
The DNA here is from genome assembly GCA_024231375.1 of bacterium. Next base: position 1,972 of record JAAEQP010000631.1, read on the forward strand.
GGGATGACGCCTTCGTCGGTGCATACGCACGTGGCGCCCACCGCGTCGGCATATTCGATGGCACGCGTGAGGAAGGGCACGCTGATTTCGGGTTGCGCCATGGGCGCGTGGGCGCTGACGGCGCTCACCTTCAGTCCGAAGCCCTTGACGATATCGCGAATCTCGAGGGGATCGCGTTCCATGCTGACGGCGCCGTAGTAGCCGGCTTCGCACAGCAGGTCGCGGCCGTTGAGCATATTGAGTTCGCAGTAGCGGTAGCCCTGCTTGCGGATCGTCTCTAGCGAGTATTCGAGGGTCTTGTCTGCGTGACGAAAGGCCTCGGTGTTCAGTCCAACCTGGATGTCTGCCATGGTCTCCCCCTTCCGCGCCCGCGCCCCGGGCACTTGCTCTTCTACGTTGCGTGCGACGCTTCGCCACGATACATCATCGCGTCTGGTTGTGTCGATGACGGGACGAGGCCCAAGCTTGCGACCGTCCTCCTAGCTCTGCGGCCCCTTCCAGGCGTCGAGGTACTGCTTCGCAACGACGAGGTCTTCCAGAGCCTCGGCGGAGGAACACAGGGGCGCCATGTCGCCCCGCACGGCGGCGACGAAGTTCAAGGCCTGCTGCCGCATGGCGTGTACGAAGGGCAAGGTGGGCACCACGGTCTCCGGCGTAACCCCGTCCCCGGGGTCACGCAGAATCTCGACGCGTCCCGGCCGGGACAAGGCCACGGGCGCAGGCAAGTCAATCTTCACATAGCCATGCTCGAAACACACCAGGGCCTGTTCCATCCACTCGACGGAGGTCTTGAACGGCGTCATCTCCAGCGTACCGGGAACGCCACTCTCGCTCTGCACCCCCATGACCACACCGGTTGGGTCGGCATAGGTCACGTGGTAGTTCTCACCAAGGAGATGGCGCATGAGGTTCACCTGGTGGATGTAGTAATTGACGAAGGACTCGTACTGCTTGAACCTCGTCTCGTCCATGTCGCTCGGTGGCGCATCGAATTCGATGGGAGGCATGGTCTCGTCGGAATGCACCATGTCGAAGAACCCCCCAGCAACCCAATCTCCCTCGGGCATCAGTACGCGCACGTACTTGAGCGGACCCAGTTCACCGGATGTCTTGAATGATTCGATAGCGTCTTTGGCGTACATGGTGGCGGGATCGCTGCGTTTGTGATAGCCGACCATGTGGAAGGCGCCGCTTTCCTTCTCGGCCTGCACGATCCGTTGGCCCACCTCCATGCTCGCGGCAATGGGTTTCTCGGTGAACAAAGGCTTGCCGTACTTCAGCAGATCGGGCAACAGCACGCCGTGGCGGGTGAAGGGTTGGGACGCGACGATGGCGTCGACTTCCTCCTTCTGAAGCATCTCGGCGTAGTCGGTATAGACCTTGGGCACCCCGTACTTGGCGGCGACCTTGCGGCCCAGTTCCGGTCGGATTTCAGCCAGCGCAACGACGTCGCACGTGTCGATGGACGCATAGTTTCTGAGGTGAGCGCACTGGCCCATGCCGCCCGTGCCTACAAATGCGACCCGTACCTTGCCTTCCTGAGTCATCGAAAGTCTCCCCTACTCGCCTTCGTTGTAGAGCACGTACAGCCCGTCTTTTCCGGGGGCCACAATGTCGAGCCGACCGTCGCCCGTGAGGTCGGCCACGGCGAAGTGGATGCCGCATCCCGTACCCACGCGGGCCGGACCGAAGTCAATCACCTGCTTCGAGAAGGATTCGCCATTCCATTTGAAGTAGTAAATGCCCACATCGTCGGTGCTGCCCGGATCGTTGCCGCAGTGGGCGCGGTACCGCTTGCCCGTAACCAGTTCACACTGGCCGTCGCCGTCGATATCGACCCAGATAAGGTCGTGGTACTGGCTGTTGAAGGGGTCGATGGGGTGCTTCACCCAACTGCGCTTGCCGTCGCCGTCCACCTTCTGTTCCCACCAATCCAAACCGTACGCATGGGACTGTCCGACAATGAGGTCGTTGAGTCCGTCGCCGTTCACGTCCGCCACGATGACCGGTACACTGGCGGAACCCAGGTCGAAGTCCGCATGGTACGTCCACTCGCCGGTGATCGGGTCTTCGGGCGCTTCCAGCCAACCGTGGGCCATGACGAAATCGCCTCGCCCGCTGCCTGAGATGTCGCCCCACCCGAGGCCGTGGCCCTGGGGTTTGTCGTAGACGGTGTGTGCGGAGAACGCACCCTTGCCCTTGCCATTCTCACCCGTGATGAGTTTGTACACCACCAGCGGGCCACCCGGCGTATTGGGAACAATCTCCAGCACGCCGTCGCCGTCCACATCCCAGGCCCGGGTCGATTCCACATTGCCGCACTCCGCGATCACGTGTTCGGGCCACTCCGCCTCGGGGTCGCCAGGATTCTCGCGCCACCGGACCGTGTTGCCCCACCAGCCGCCGGTCACGAAGTCCAACCGGCCGTTGCCCGTGATGTCCAGATGGATGGTCGAGAAATCGTCGAAATACTCACCCTCGGCGAGGATTGCGCCGATAGGATGCTTCTTCTTGAAGTCAGGCCCCTCGTACCACCACGCGCCGGACACGATGTCCGGAATGCCATCGTTATTCACGTCGAACACGCCGGCCGACTCGTACCGTTCGTCGGCAACCATCACCTTGCGGAATTTCAGCGGCATAGTGGCGTCCTTTCTTCGAAGAGCCCCCACGGTCTGTCTATCTCACACGCGGGGGATTCTACGCCGTGCTGGGGCGAGAATGCCAGTCGAACGGCAGCGGCAGGTTGTGAGCCACCGATTTCACGGATGACACTGATGGAGAAAGGAATGCGAAACCGCCGCGACTACCATTGTCGCGGCGGTTCTACTGACGATTTGCCTCTCAGCCCCCTCTACTCGATGACCAGCTTCTCCTTGTCCGGCAAGGCCGGGAAGGTCTGGTGGGGTTCGAGTTGATACCAGTAGGCGACGGAAGCGAGATCGTCGCGCAGGGGCAGGTAGCGGCCTTCGCTTTGCCAACCCAGACTCTGGATGGTCACTCGCAGATCCTGTTCGAAGCGTACGGGATCGGTGATGTGCCAGCGGTACTGGCCGAACCGGCGCTGTTCGCCGTCGTAGGGAATGTGGTGGAACCCGGCGTAGGGAGAGGTGAAACTCTCGTAGGTGTAGGTCACCTTGCCCTTGCCCTTGCCCTTGTCGCGGCGTTCAGCGTAGCCGTAGGATCCGCAGAAGTAGTCTTCTTCACCGGTGCCGCAGATGGTGGGGAACTCGGTGTCGCCGTCCATGAAGAATTTGATCTCGCCTTCACCCCACCAGCCTCCGCTGTTGGCGCCGTGGGCGAGGTAGGTGCCCACGTAGTGGCCGCGGCCGCGGATGCCGTCGACGATGGTGTAGTCCTCCTTCTCGGGCAAGGGGTTCACGCGGCGGAACTGGGCGTGGAAGTACGGGGTGTTCTCGGCCACGGCTTCCAGCGAGTAGTCAATCTGGTAGTAGAGGGTCGCCCGCTTCTCCCCCATGTTCGCCATGGTGACGCGGAAGCCTTTGCGGAAGGGCATCTGCCAGTAGCAATTGAACCCGCTTCGGGGATTCACGCAGACGGCCAGCGACGTGATGCGGGGTTCGTTGCGCATGCCCCAGCCCGCGGCAAAAAAGTCGCCCACAGGCACTTCGACGGACGGCTCATCTTCACCGTCCCAGTAGAACCGGAAGATCATGAGACGGTAGTCACCGACGGGCGTCATCCAGATATGGTTGATGACACCCGACCCCTCGACTTCGCCCATGGTGAACTCCGTGCCAGGTTCGATGTGGACGTAGGGATTCACTTTCCACCCTTGTCCCAACTCGCGCGCGGCACGTGCGGCGGATCCTTCTTCGAGGGTGGCCATGCCACCCTTCCCCTTCTCGCCCGTGAAGTTCTCCGGGCTGATCGACCGGGTCTGGGCGTCCTTCAACGCGCATAACTGATCCATTGCTGAATTCTGCGCATGCACTAACGGAGTACACAAGACCAGGAAACACACGGACAGGCAAAGACTGGTTGTTCTCATTGCTCGCTCCCCTCCATCGATTGGAACCGGCCAGCGCAGGACAACCTGCGGATCACGGCACGGATTCTCCCGGTTGATCGTCGGTGAAGGGCATTTGGCCTGAACTCTGGGGTCGATTTCAAGCACAGGGCGCGGGCCAGGCGGCGAGGCGGGGATTGCTTCCGGTATAATGGCGGGGCACGCACCCAAGGAGGGTACTTCCGGGATCCGAAGGGAGACACAATCGATGAGCAGTTGGAGCAGACTGTTGTGTGCGTTCTTGGCCTTGTCGTGTCTGCTGGCGGGCGCGGCCGCGGCGGGAACAGAGGTACTGCCTCTCAGACCGCCCAAGCACGGAGGCGTCTACGTGATCGCGCATCGCGGCGCCCATCTGGGCATTCCCGAAAACACGTTACCCGCCTATCGAAAGGCGATCGAATTGGGCGTGGACTTCGTAGAGGTGGACATTCGTACCACCAAGGACGGCAAGTTCGTCAGCGTCCACAACCGGACGGTTGACGGGTATGCGGAAGGAATTGAGGGCGCTGTTCGCGACCTGACGCTGAAGGAACTGCGCGCGTTGGACGTGGGAATGCAGGTAGGCCCCGAGTGGAAGGGCACACGAATCCCCACCTTCGAGGAAATACTGGATCTGTGCAAAGGGCGGTGCGGCATCTGGTTGGACTTGAAGGATGCGGATATTGTCCCGCTCGTCAAGCTCATCAAGGCCCGCCAAATGGAACACGAGGTCGTGTGGTGCATCTCGCCCAAGGAAGTCGCCCTCTTGCGCGCGGCGTGTCCCGAGTGCATTGAGATGCCCGACCCCGGCGACGAGAAGAACCTTGCACAGGTGTTGGCCGAAACAAGACCGCGCATGGTGTGTCCCGTGTGGCACAGTTTCTCGCGGACCTACGCCAAGCCCTGTCACGAAGCAGGGGTGGTGGTATTCGTGGACGAGCGAAAACCGACCCGTCGGTGGTGGGAAAAAGCGCTGGCCTGGGATGCCGACGGAATTCAGACCAACGACCCGGCCAAGTTGATCGCGTTTCTCAAGGACCGCGAGAAGCGCTGAGCCGCGTCACTCTTCCCCCTGCCCCTTGACGCGGTACACACGCGATTCGATCGGCGCAAACTCAGCGGCAAGAACACCCCCAGCCACATGGCCCGCCCCGCCCTGAAACAGGATCTCGGCGTTGGCGTCCTTCACGCCCGGCACGTTCAACTCAACTGCCGCCTCGCGACGCTCGTAGTTGGCCGCGATGATGTAGGTGTCGGTGCCAAGGGTCTTCACCATGGACACGACGCCTCCGGCGATCTGGATGGCTTCGGGTGTATCGGCGGTGAGGACGGGCATGAGCACGTTGAGTTCGCCCACGACGGACTTCAAGTCGTCCCACAGCCGAACGCGCCCGAGAAGGGTCCGGTTCCACTCATCACGCATGAGGCGGGACAGGGACCAGTAGAAGACGCCTCGCGCGCCCGACGCTACGGCGGTGTACGTCATGCAGCGTAGTTCTTCGCCGGAGGGCAGGCGTTTCCATTCGTCCGGTATTTCGTGCTTACCTTCTTTCGAGACGCTGAAATCGAAAATCTGCCCCACGTACCAATACGGCTTCGTCCCACCGCACGCCTTGCGCCAATTGTCCGTGAAGGTGCGTACTCCAGCGAACCCTGTGCCCGAATACCAGTCGGCGGGGATCGGCGGCACGGGGTAGTAGTCGGCTTGGCAGACGTCCATGGCGTTTTCGAACAGGGCAGGGTCGCCGAAATGGCATACCACGGCCGTCACGGGATGGGCGGGGTCGTGTTCCTTCAGCAAGGCATAGGCGGCAGGCATGTAGTCGCGCCCCATGTTCCCTTCCTTGTCCCATCCGGGCTCGTCCATCGTGTGCCAGGCAAGCAGCGCGGGGTGGTCCCGATAAGCCTTGATGCGCCGAACGGCCGCGTCGAAGTCCATCGCCTTCACGTCGTCGCGATACAGGCCAACGAGACACATGAGCCCGTGCTCTTGCGCGGCGTCGAGCCACGCGCGTCCGGACTCACAGGAGCGCTGTCCTTCCCAGGAATACGTGTGTACCGCATTGAACCCGGCTTCGGCGATCATGGCGAAGTCGCTCGGGTCCCCCGCCGAGTAGACGCCGATGGGGAAGAACGGCTTTCCATCGACGCGCACACACGCGTCGCCGACGATAGTGACCTCGCCCGCAAAGCAGGGACAGAAGGCCCCGGCTGCGAGACAGGCAATGATTGCGCTCACAAGGAACAGTGGTCTGGACATGCTCATAGTCCCTCTCTATTGGCTTGGGCGCTCGACGAAGCGATTGTAGAGGGCCAAGTGATTGGGGTCAACGGCTGCAATTGGAGCGCAAGCGATTCGGAACGGGCCATGGTGACAGCAAGACCAGTCTTGAAACGGTTGGTGTCCGATTCTATGATAATGGATAGCGTGCCCGTGCCGGTCACGGGCCCGTCACGAGCGGGCGGCATGCCTTGCAGCCAGGTGCATAGAGGAACGCGGTTCGGCGTTGAGGAGTCGATGTCATGCTGATGATGCTGTTTCTTGTGTTGGGGCAGACACTGCAGGGAGCGGTTCCGGTAGCCGAAGAACTGGCGCCGCCGGTCCGGATCGAAGCGGCGGGCAAGCCCATCGACACAACCATTGGCCATGCGGCGCCCAACGTCTGTGATGTGGACGGGGACGGCGACAACGCCCTGCTGGTGGGGCAGTTCGGCGACGGGATTCTCTGGGTCTACCTCAACGAAGGCACAAACGACCGCCCCGAGTTGGCGGCCGGGGTCCAGTTCAAGGAAGGCAGAGACGACGGCCGCGTGCCCGCGGGGTGATGCGTCGGCTTCGGTCCACAGGGTGTGGACCTCAATGCGGACGGATACGTCGATATCCTGACGGGATCGTGGCCCGGCGAGTTGCATCTGTTCCTCGGCAACGGCAACAACACACACGCCGCGTCCGAAACGATCCGCGACAAAGACGGACTGGTCATCAACCCCGGCGGCGGGACCCAGGAGCGGTCGGACGGGACTATCCTCATTACTGGCACTGCCGACTTCGAGGACACGCCGGAAGGCAAGACCATCACCTACCAAGGGACCCGGTTGGTGGCAGGCCCCGACACGCAGATCTCGACAACAGGCACCGCCTCGGCGGCACATGCGGCGGATTGGGACGGCGACGGCGACTACGACCTGCTCGTTGGCGACATTGGCGGCAACGTGTTTCTCGTTAACAACGAGGGAACGGCGACAGCATTCGTATTCGGCAAAGAGTCGTCTCTTCACGCGGACGGCCAACCTCTGAAGGTCGCACGGCAAGCCGGGCCGTTTACGGCCGATTGGGACGGCGACGGGGATCTCGACTTGCTTGTCGGGGACGGCGACGGCCGCGTCTCACTGTTCCGCAACCGAGGCACTGCCACATCGTCAGACCTGGACGCAGCCGAGGAGCTTGTGCCGCCAGGCACCCAACCCTATGGGCAGGAAGTTCCGAAGGAAGCCTATCGGGGCGTCAGGGCGAAGGTGTGCGCCACCGATTGGAACGGCGACGGCCGGCTCGATCTGCTTCTCGGAGACTTCTCAAGAGAGAAACTTGAATACCCCGACCTCACGTCCGAGGAAAAGGCTGAGCACGTTCGGATTCGAAAGGAGTTGAAGCAGCTCAATCAGCGCTCCGGGAAATTGTATAACAAACTCTCGGGCTCTGGACGCGTTGAGAACGAAAAGAAACGCGAGAAGGTCGGAAAGGAGTGGCTGGAAATCAACAACCGGCAAAACGAACTCCGGTCGAAGCTTCCCCCTGAGTACACGACCCACGGCTGGGTTTGGCTGTTTCTGCGCAAGTAGGACGCGCCGGACAGGTTCCCTGCGAGCTTGGCAGACCACGAAGGCTTCTCGACCTCTCACGGTGTCCTCCGGTGGTTGCTCGCGAAACCGATACGTCCCCGTTCCACGTGCGACACGGGGCTCCCCGTTCTTGAACGCTCCCCCGATTTCTCATTAGATCGACCCAGCGCAGTACCAACATCAGGGTCGAGAATCGGAGGCGGCATTCCCGAGTGCTTGAGGAAGCCGTTGGGAAAATCCGCGGCCTGGGAATACTTCCTCCCGCCTGTGCCTTAGTACCTTAGGGGAAAGGGTGGGTACGAGCCCCGCCCACAGGCGCCGGGAGAAAGCCATTGAAGGCGGGAACACGCGCGAAGTCCACGGAGCCATTCCACGTATCGTTGCCGGATGAACGGTTCTATGAGGACGAGGTGGAGTGCCGGATGGGGTGTCCGGTTAGCACCGATGCCCGGGGCTACCTGCTGGCCACCGCGCAAGGCGACTACCGGACAGCCTACGCCATTTCCCGAGCCACCAACCCATTCGCTTCCATTTGCGGCAAGGTCTGCGGTGCGCCATGCGAGAAGGCATGCCGCCGCAGCGACGTGGACGAGACGCTGTCCATCCGCAACATCAAGGGCTTCCTCACGGCGCGACACGGGCCGGAAGCCGGCGATCTGAAGACCCCCCTGACCTATTCCACGGTGTTGGGAACCGTGAACCCGGAACCGAACGGCATGTCGGTCGGCGTCATCGGGGGCGGGTGCGCTGGGTACACCGCAGCCCACGACTTGGCCCGTCTCGGCTACCACTGCACCATCTACGAACGCCATCACGTGAGTGGGGGCATGCTGGTGCAAGGGGTGCCCATCAATCGCCTGGACCGCCATGTCGTCCAATCGGAAATCGATTCCATCGTAGAACTGGGCCTCATCAAGGTGGCGCACAACTGCGATGTGGGCACGACCGTCTCGTTCCAAGAGATCAAAGACAAGCATGACGCCGTGTTCATTGGCGTGGGTCTTTGCGTAGGGAAGCTGCTTCCCATGCCCAACGCGGACCACGCGGACGTGCATCGGGGATTGGCCTTCCTCCTGAACTTCAACTTCGGAAAGCGCTGGGACCTTGCGGGGAAACGCACGATTGTCATCGGCGGCGGCGATGTCGCGTTCGACGTGGCGCGAAGCGCGCTGCGGTGCAACTCACCCGAAGTGAATCTCGTTTGCCTGGAGCGCGAGTCCCTGGGCGAAATGACCAGTTCCATCGATGAACGTGAAGGCGGCCGCCGCGAGGGGGTTGTCATCAACGATGGCTGGGGTCCGGACGAGATCGTGGTAGAGGACGGCCAGCTCAAAGGGCTCCGCATTAAGAAGGTGATGTCCGTATTCGACGAGGACGGCCGGTTCTCGCCCGTCTTTGGCGATGAACAGCGGATGGTGGAAGCGGACGCCCTGTTCTTCGCAGTGGGTCAGGGGTCGGACCTGACCTTCCTGGAAGGCAGCGGAATCGCGACCGATGGGCGCGGGTGCATCGTGACGGATCTGGACACGGGCGCGACATCGGTGGAAGGGGTGTTTGCCGGGGGCGACATCTCGCTCGGGCCAAAGCTCTTCATCGATGCCATCGAATGCGGCAGCAAAGCTGCCTTGGGCATTCACGCCTACCTCGGCAAGGAAGCTCTGAAGAGGAAGCATCGCCGGATCGGGTGGAAGGACCTGGACCAGTACGGTCGAGACTCGGAGTACGTGAACGACGACCGCATCGACCGGGAAGAGGAGCATGTTGACCTCGTAGGGGAACCCGAACGCAACTCGACCGTTGAGTATCCGCCGTGCGTGGCGGAGAAACAGGGCGCCCGATGTCTGGCGTGCCACATCCATCCCACCTTCGAAGGCAATATCTGCGTGCTGTGTGGGGGGTGCGTCGACGTGTGTCCGTCGTACTGTCTGCGGATGGTACACGTGAGCCGGGTCCGCGGCGATGAGGAAGTGGTCAAGCTTGTCGATGGCGAGTTTGGCGGACCGGCGTCTTCGGAAACGAACGGATCGGCCATGCTTTTCGACCCGTTGAAGTGTATCCGTTGCGGCATGTGTGCCCAGAAGTGTCCGACGGGCGCGTGCAAGATGTCGGTGAACAGCTTCTGCGACTGTTTCGTGGATGCGGACAAGCAGGTGGACTTCGCGGCGCAGGCTGCGCGGGAGTGAACCGATGCTACTGGCGATAGTCATATTGTTCATGACAGTCCTGATGGGACTTCTTTTCCTGGGGATTTTCGTGTGGGCCGTGAAGGATGGCCAGATGACCGATGTGGAAGAGGCCAAGTATGAAATCTTCCGCGAAGACGAAGGAGAGTCGGCGTGAGCGAGACACCGAAGGAACCCTCAAAATCGATGCGGCGCAAGGAGTTTCTCACACTCGCGGTAGGCC
>JAAEQP010000632.1 GCA_024231375.1 bacterium
AAGGACAATAATGGGACGCAAGAGCTTGGCAGGCCGCGAAAAGACCTGGGACAGTCCCGTCTGCGTCCGCCTGCGGCGGACTCCGCTTGGGACAGTCCCGGTTTTCCGCTTCTGTCCTTGTGGTATATGACTTGTTCAACTGCTTCACAGTGTGCATGTATCTCCGCCCAAAAGCAACCGCGAGACGGGTCATCACGCCACGAACAGGTAGTCCACGGTTTCGCGGTAGCCACGGGGACCGAACCAGGCGCGGATATCGTCGCGGGCGCCGGGGGCACCGACGGCCACGATTCCGAAGGCAGCGCCGGGCTCGGGGACGTCTTCGGGATCGACCACGCGAATGCCGTGGATGCTCTGGCCGACTTTGCGGGGATTGATGTCGACAACGAACTGGGGCGTTCGTTCATCCCATTCGCGGAGCCAGCGTTTGCCCACCTCGCCGGCGCCCCATTGGTAGAAGGGTCGGCCCTCAGCCAGAGGGCCCGCGAACAGGTAGTGGCGCTTGGCGCGGCGGAAGGACTCGGGACTGTACCGAGGGTCGTCCATGGAGAGACGGCCGGGCGTGTTGTGCCATTCGAGCAACACCTCGGGCACGTTGGCGAGCCGTTCACCGGCGAGGTGCATGCGCAGGCAGAGGTCGTAGTCCTCGGGCCATCCTTGGTCGCGGTAGCCGCCGACCGCATCGAATGCGGCTTGCCGCATGAAGAACGCGGGGTGAGCGATGGGACATTCCACGAACATCTCGCGGGCCACGTCATCGGGCGATACGAGCCGGTTCAGCCACGTTTCGTACCTGAGACGCCCCTCCCCCACTTCGCCGGTCATGGCAACCCGGCATCCGCACAGAGCCACCTCGGGACTCTTCGCCAGGAAATCCAATTGTTTCGCCAGGCGTTGGGGCCGGGCGATGTCGTCAGCGTCCATGCGCGCGATGAAGGCGCCTTGCGCGCGAGCGCACCCCTGCTGCAACGCGGACACGATACCCACGGGTTCCGATTCGACGAGACGGACACGGGCGTCGTCAGCGGCGAGACGCGCCACGACAGCCGCGGAATCGTCCGTGGACCCGTCATCCACGACGATCAGCTCCCAATCCTCGAACGTCTGTTGCTGGATGGATTCGATGGCCGGGGCCAAGGTGTTGCCGCCGCCGGATGCAGCGTTCCGGCAGGGCATTACAACGGATACGGTGGGCGTGGTCATACCTTTGGCCCTATTCGAGGGTGAGGCTCAAGCCGGTGAACGAATGCGCCGGGAACACGTGGACCAGACCGCCATCAACGGGTTCGAGCTTCAACCGTTTGGGCGCGATGGTCCGGGGCGCGTCGAACGTGTTTACGTCGCGCGGGTCGGCGGAGTGGAGCTGCTTGCCGGCCGCGGATTTCACCCGCGCGTCGCGCAAGTCGATGCGGGCTTCCACGTCCTGGTCGACGGTCTGGTTGGCGACGGTGACGAACACCTTCCGGCCACTCCGCGACACGCTGACATTGAGGGACGACGTGGCGTACTTGCGCGACATATTGACGGGATGGGTTTCGAATTCGGGCGAATCCACGTCGAAGGTCAGCGATTTCGCGCCCATATGGGGCCGCATCATGTCGAACACATGGTACGTAGGCGTGACGTACATGCGGTCGCCGTCCGTGTTGGCGATGCTCTGAAGCACGTTGATGGTCTGGGCGATGTTTGCCATGGTGACGCGATGGGCATAGCGGTTGAACAGATTCAGGGCCGCACCGGCGAACACGGCGTCGCGCAACGTGCTTTCCTGTTCTAGGCCGTTCGGCGTGACGGCGCTGGGATGCCACAAGCCCCACTCATCCACAATGATTCCGACGAACTTGTCAGGATAGAAGTAGCCGAGGACCTCGTCACTCATCTTGATATCGCGTTCGAGGGCGTGGAGATCGCCGAAGAGCGAATGGTATTCGTTGTCGGTGAACGCAGCGCCCGCGCCGCGCTTGAAGTAGCGATGGATCGAAAGATGGTCGATGAGGTCGGCGTGGACCATCTCCTGGCAGAAGTCGTGGTTCCAGTCCTTCACGAGGGCGTTGCCGTCGCACGGGCTGTATCCGCACGCAATGAGTTCGATGGACGGGTCCATGGCACGCAGATAGGTGGCGAACCGCACGTACTCTTTGGCGTAGTCGCCTGCACGGAACCGGCCGCCGCATCCCCAGTTCTCGTTGCCCACGCCCCAGTATTTCACGTTGTAGGGCGCATCGGCGCCATTGCTGGCGCGCATGCGGGACAGCGTCGATTCACCCGCAAAGTTGCAGTATTCGAGCCACGCGACGGCTTCGCGCGGCGATCCCGACCCGACGTTGAGGCAGATGTAGGGCTCGCATCCCACGGCCTGGCAGAACCGCATGAACTCGTCGGTGCCGAAGGTGTTGGGTTCGGACTGTTGCCACCACATGTTGACGGTCTGTGGACGCTTGTGCTGTGGGCCGATACCGTCGCGCCAGTGGTAGGCGTCGGCGAAACATCCGCCCGGCCAGCGAACCACGGGCGCGCGCAACTGTTTCAAGGCGGCGAGGGTGTCGAGCCGGAGCCCGTCCTTGTTCGGGATACGCGACTTCGGGCCGACCCAGATGCCTTCGTACACGCACCGTCCGAGATGCTCCGCGAAATGCCCGTAGATGTTGGGGTTGATGACGGCTTTGGGAAGGTCCGTCCAGACGCGGATGGTGGCGGCGGACCCGCTCATACCAACCCCTCCTTCGGATTGTCGTACTGGTCGAGGAAGGGAAACACGTGGCCGCTGATGAAGTTGCGGACCAGATTGATGTTGGCGCGGGCCGTGGCCAGGGATTCACGTGTGATTTGCTGCTTCGGGAAGATCCCTTTCACCTCAACGAACACCTCGTTCACGCTACGCTGATAGGACTCGATGGTGACGTGGAGGTTGCCCGGTGCATCGGGGGTTTCGGGCAACACAAACCGCATCCCGCCCACGGACAGGGGTCGCGCGAAATGGGGCCCGATCCGGCCCGTCTGTTGGCACACGTGATCCAACAGAAAGACGCGCGCGTCCTCAAAATGCGTCAAGGCAAAGGTGGTGCGGATGGTGGCCGTCTGCATGGCCACCGGTCCGATGCCCAGTTGATTCATGGCGTGGTCGACGACCGTCTCCACCTTGTCCAAGAACCGGATCAGGGGGCTGTCGACCCATTCCTCGACCAAGGCCAGCCGGTCGGGCAGGAACACCGCCATCGACTGGGATTTGCCGCGCTTGGAATAGAACCGGGGCGGCGTGGGCGGTGAGAAATCGGTGCTCTCGTAGGCCACACCATTCACCTGCGCCAGTTCGAAATACAGTTTCTGCAACCGCGGCGTGTCGTGCTGCGCGGGCGGATGCATGAGTTCCGTCGAGAAATGGATGGGCCGGTCTTCTTGCTGCATGGGGTACGCGTTTCCTCCCGTAGATTGACCAACCACGAGTATAGGACGCGATGGCGTCGCAAGCAACCGGACCCAGTTTGGGCGACCGTCAGTGTTCCGTTGAGAAAGGAGACGGTGAAGCCAGCGGCAGCGCCCTCTCCCGCCGGAAGAGGGTTGGGGTGAGGGGTTCCGTCGTCCCTAACGGGACTGTTCGGTAGGGGTGTGGGATCCCAGGATTTCGCTTCGCTCATCCTGGGCTATCTTCGGGCCGTCCCTGACGGGACTCAGGAGACCCGTGTGCATGGCCGATTCATCTCTCCGCCACATCCGGGGGCCACACCGCGAAGAGGATCATGGGGGTATTCTGGAACACACCCGTGCGTCCGCCTATACTGCCCTGCACACAATCACCCATCGTTGAGGAGAGGCACCATGGCTCACGATACGAATCGCACGCGGACAGAGAGAGGCGGTCTGGACCGGCGAGGGTTTCTTCGAGGAGCGGCGGCACTGGGCGCCGGGATCGCCGTGGCCGATGCGGCACACGCACGCGCCAAACTCGAACCGTGCGATCCGTACGCACCCAGGACTGGCCGGCTCCTGAAGGACGACGAAGTCCTCGGCATCGGCATGATCGGCGTCGGCGGCATGGGCACGGGCCATCTACGCGACCTCTTGACCCGCGAAAAGAACGGACAGAAGGTGCAGGTCCGTGCCGTGAGCGATGTGTACGAGCGGCGGAAGAAGCGCGCCACGAACATGACGAAAGAAATCGCGGGACGCACCATCGAGGCCTACGGGGACTACAAAGACCTCATCGCGCGGGACGACATCCACGCGGTCGTCATCGCCACGCCGGACCATTGGCACGCACTGAATGCCATCCATGCGCTGGAAGCCGGGATGGACGTGTACTGCCAGAAGCCGGTGACCTTGACCGTCGAGGAATCGGTGGATGTGCGGGACGCGGTGTACCGGACGGGACGCGTGTTTCAGTGCGGTGCCCAGCGGTGCTCGGAAGATTGGTTCTGGCAGGCCCGCAAGTTCATCAAGCAAGGCGGCATCGGCAAAGTGGTCTGGGCCCAGGCCGACTACAGCCGAAACACGGGCAGTCCCGACGATCCGCAAGGCGGCGAATGGAACTGGCACATTGACGACGACGCAACTGACGACCCGGATGCCGGAATCTCACACATCGACTGGAAACAGTGGATCGGTCCCGCGAAGAAGAGGCCTTTCTCGAAATCTCGGTTCTTTCAGTTCCGCAAGTTCTGGGATTACTCAGGCGGTGTCGCCACGGACCTGCTGTACCACGTGCTGGCGCCGTTGACCATCGCCCTGGACGCCCAAGCCCCCGAAATGGCCACGGCGTCGGGCGGTATCTACGTGCAGCATGACGACCGGGAAGTGCCGGACACGTACATGTCCACGCTCGACTACCCCGACGATTACACGATTGTGTTGACGTCGTCCATGGCCAACCGCCAGGGGTTGCCCACGGTCATTCGTGGCCACCGGGCAACCATCGTGCCCCACGAGGGCGGGATGAAGGTGACCGCGGAGAAGGAATTCAAGGAGTGGTTCGCGAAGGAGTACGGCAAGGAAGAGATCATCATTCCCTCGGAGCCGCGTCCCGGCCACATGGACAACTGGCTGGAATGCATCCGAACGCGCGAAACGCCCCACCTTGACGCCCAAACGGCCTACCGCGCCATGGCGGGCATCAAGATGGGCGTGGAAGCGTACCGGCAAGAGAAGGCCATATTCTGGGACAACGAGAAGGAACGCTACACGCGCAAACACCCGCGTCCGAAACGCGACTCCTATTGGCCGTCCCGGCCGGAAGTGTAGTGAATGCTTGAGACTGGGCCGCCTGCCGGCGATGCACGTCCGGCAGGCGGTTTCGCCTTGCGGGCGAGTTTGGTGGGAGCGTAGCTCAACGCTCCCGTCACCGCGCTCAACCACCTCGTCATTGACCCGCTGGGGGTTATGAATTACAGTGCAGGGGTGCGTACGGTCTGACGGACCCTGGGACGGAGGCAACCCGATGCGGTTGGACGAACTGGGCGGCCGGATACGGTGGCAGCGCGAACGCCTGGGCCTGAAACAGCAGGACGTGGCGAACGCGCTCCAGATCAGCCCTCAGGCGGTGTCGAAATGGGAACGCGGCGAGAACGCACCCGACATCGCGATGCTGGGGCCCTTGGCCAGAGTGCTCGGCGTGTCGGTGGACTGGTTGTTGAACGCCCACGCAGGCGGCCGGGACGTGCTGGAAGCCACCGTGTTTGTGTCGAGCGTGTCCGGGGCCTACGAGAGATCCCTACAGATTGCGCCGCGGGAATTCGCGGCCTGGGCGAACGGGATGTTCACCCAGTTGACGGAAGCGGTGTTGCGGCATCAAGGCGTGCCCATCAAGTATATGGGCGACCAGTTTCTCGG
The DNA here is from genome assembly GCA_024231375.1 of bacterium. The sequence goes on from JAAEQP010000632.1 coordinate 5,824, forward strand.
GTTCTTTTCGGGACCGGGCCATCGCGAGCGCGCGTGCCAAGCGGCGTTCCTGGCACAGCGAATGGTGGCGGACGCGCTGAAGGTTGGCCTGAGTACCGGCGATGTGTACGTGGGTGCCGTGGGCCATCCCGACTACGGCGGCTCGGACATCATGGGCGAAGCGGTGAACCTGGCATTTCTCACCAAGGACTGGTGTGAGGCCGACGCGGGAAGTGGGATGGCAGCAACGCGGGCGACCGTGGAGGGATTGGAAGAGGCCTTCGAGACGGGGTCCGCGGAGGAAGTCCGGTTCAAGGGCATAGACCACCCCGTGTTGGTGTGTGAATTGCTACGGGAAACCAGCGAAACAGGGACTGTACCAAGCGGCGCGCTCGATTGAGCGCGGAGACGGGACTGTCCCCGTTTCGCCAAGCCAGTAGATTGCATGAAGAGAGCGCCCAGGACCGGCGATAGGACGCCGCGGGACGCTCGAAACCGATAGGAGCAGAATCAATGACAACGGAAACCGCAAGGGACGTCGCTTACAAGGTGGCGGACATGGGGCTGGCCGAGTGGGGCCGCAAAGAGATCCAGATGGCCGAGAAAGAGATGCCGGGCCTCATGGCCATCCGCGAACGGTATGCGCCTGACCAGCCGCTCAAAGGCGTGCGGGTCTCGGGCTCGCTCCATATGACCATTCAGACCGCGGTGCTCATCGAGACGCTGGTCGCCTTGGGCGCGGACGTGCGTTGGGCGAGCTGCAACATCTTCTCGACCCAGGACCACGCCGCAGCGGCCATCGCCGAAGCAGGCGTCCCCGTGTACGCATGGAAGGGCGAGACCCTCGAAGAGTATTGGTGGTGCACGCTTCAGGCGTTGACATGGCCGAACGGCAAGGGCCCACAGTTGATCGTGGACGACGGCGGCGACGCCACGCTCCTGATTCACCGGGGCTGCGAGTTCGAGGACCATTTCAACGAGAAGGGATCGTTGCCGGATGTATGCACGGACAACAAGGAAGTCGAGATTGTCGACACCCTGATCCACTCGGTCCATGGCGAAGCGCCGGCGAAATGGCACGAGTACGTGAAGGACTGGGTGGGCGTATCGGAAGAGACGACCACCGGCGTCCATCGCTTGTACCACCGGATGAAGGACGGCACACTGTTGACGCGCGCCATCAACGTGAACGACTCGGTCACCAAGTCGAAGTTCGACAACATCTACGGCTGCCGCGAATCGCTTGCCGACGGCATCAAGCGCGCCACCGACGTGATGATGGCCGGTAAGGTCGTGGTCGTGGCGGGGTATGGCGACGTGGGTAAGGGCTGCGCCCAGGCCATGAAGGGGCTCGGCTCCCGCGTGCTCGTTACTGAAATTGATCCCATCTGCGCGCTCCAGGCGTGCATGGAAGGCTACGAAGTGGTGCCGATGGAGGACGCCGCGAAGATGGGCGACATCTTCGTCACCACCACCGGCAACTGCGACGTCATCGTCGGCCGCCATTTCGAGGCCATGAAGGACGAGGCCATCGTCTGCAACATCGGTCATTTCGATTCGGAAATCGACATCGCCTGGTTGGAGAACAACCCCGATATCCGTGAAGTAAACATCAAGCCCCAGGTGGTCAAGTTCATCTTCCCGGACGGCAAGAGCATTATTATGCTGGCCCGCGGCCGACTGGTGAACCTGGGCTGCGCAACGGGGCACCCGTCCTTCGTCATGTCCAACTCCTTCGCGAACCAGACGCTGGCCGCCGTATCGCTCTGGACCGAAACCGACAAATACGAGATCGGCAAGGTGTATACCCTGCCGAAGACGTTGGATGAAGAAGTGGCCCGATTGCACCTTGGCAAACTCGGTGCGCGACTCGAAGTGCTGAGCAAGGAGCAGGCCGACTACATCGGCGTGCCGGTCGAAGGACCGTACAAGCCCGAGCACTACCGCTACTAATCGTCTCTTGATACGACCCGCCGTCCGGCTCAAGGGCCGGGCGGCGGGTCTGTCTTTGCGCCAGCACCCTCGGAGCGCACGTGGAGTTGACCGATCCGCTCGGAGAGGTGCTATCCTGGCTGGACAAACCAAAGGGGGATCGGATGGCGATCATACGGACGTTGTGTGCCGTCGTTGTGGTGTCCGCGGGCATGGCCCAAGCCGCGGACGTGCATCCGATTGTCTTTGGCGACAGGTCATTCCCTATTGAACCGCGTGCAGGGCTGATTCACGGTGCCGCCCGACTGGACATGGGAGATGATGCCGGTGTCTTCTTCATGGTCGCCAAC
>JAAEQP010000633.1 GCA_024231375.1 bacterium
CTCTAGCTACGGCGGCGCGATGGGTGGCCTGCTGGCCGGCGTCGAGCATCGCCGGAGGGCCTTGTATCCGTGAACCGAGTCACCCCTGCCGCCACGTCCGCCGCACCTCGAACCCGCCCTGGTCGCAGGGTGGGTGGGATGTGGAAGATCAATACTTGATATCGGTCCGTCCGACACTTTGTCCGATGTGTCCCACCCGTTCACCCATGGTGTAGAACTCACCACTTCCCGCCGTCATGCCGAAGAAGGGCACCTTGGGAACGATCAATCGACCCTGTTCATCACAGATGCCTTCATGGACGGTGGTCGCCAGAACCTCGGCCAGGAAGAGAGTCCGCACCGGCGGTACCTCGATGGTATTGAAGACTCTACATTCCACATGGATCGGCGCTTCCTCGATGGTGGGCGCGTCGACCTTGCGGCCCTCTCCCCGGGTCAGGCCGGAGAGGGCGAATTTGTCCCCGACCTTGGCCGAGCTCATGTCGATCCTGTCGAAGGACTCCACGATCGCGACGGTGGGCACGTTGAGGAC
>JAAEQP010000634.1 GCA_024231375.1 bacterium
CACGTCATCCCGAGCGAAGTCGAGGGATCTCTCGCCCCAGCAACTGTGCCGGAGTGCGAGATGCTTCGTTTCACTCAGCATGACGGAATGGGGCCACTATGTGTCTCCGAACCAAGACGGCCGACACGGAGGTCGGCCCTACCCCGGTTCCAGTGATAATCGCAGAAACTGCATAAACGAAGCAGCACCGTGGTAGGGGCACGCTTCCGCGTGCCCTGGCTCTTCGGTAGGGTCGCGCTATGTCGCGACCGTCTTAGCCTACGTTGCGGCCACCTTGTGAAAAGAGCGATCACGTGGTAGGGGCACGCTTCCGCGTGCCCTGGCTCCACAGGCTAGGATTTCGCCCTTTCGCGGTCTTCGGCCGTTCCTGGGGCGGAATACGGCGTTGCCCCCTGTGCTCTTTTCGCTGACAAGTGGCGGGTTGACATTCGTTTAGGCTGTCTGGTAGACTCCCGCTTCGCCTATCGGCGCGGACGCGTGAATTGTGTGCGGACACGGTTGGTGCGTCTAACGACAGCAACTGGATTTCCGGAGGAAATGAAGCGTGAAGACCTATGTGCCCAAAGAGGGCGACATAAAGAAACGTTGGTATGTGCTCGATGCGGAAGGCAAAGTCCTCGGCCGCGTCGCCACTGAGGCCGCCAAACTGTTGCGCGGCAAGCACAAAGCCCAATACACCCCCTACCTGGACTGCGGCGACAATGTCATCATCGTCAATGCGGAAAAAGCGGTAGTGACGGGTAACAAGATGGACGACAAGAAGTACTATCGGCACTCGGGTTATCCCGGCGGCCTGAGAGAACTGAACTATCGTTCCATGCTCACGAAACATCCGACGCGCGCCATGACGCTTGCCGTCAAGGGCATGCTTCCCCACAACCGGCTGGGCCGGCTCATGGCGAAGCACGTTCGCGTCTATGTGGGACCCGATCATCCGCACGAGGCCCAGTGCCCCGAGCAATATTCGCTTGACTAGGATAACGAAAGGAAGAGCCCGTGGCTGATGCATTTCCAGAAATCGTGGCGATCGGACGCCGTAAAGACGCGCGTGCCCGTGTCCGCCTGAAACCCGGCAGCGGAAAAGTCACGGTCAATGGCCGTGAACTGGACGCCTACCTGACCCGCGAAGTGTTGGTCATGGTAGCCCGGCAGCCTTTCACCGCTACCGATACCGAAGGCAAGTACGACATCCGCGCTCGTTGCGACGGCGGCGGTCTCTCGGGTCAAGCCGGCGCATTGCGTCTCGGCATTGCCCGCGCCTTGGTGAAATACGACGAGAGCTTCAAACCGGTTCTGCGCAAGGCAGGTCTGCTGACCCGCGACTCGCGTGCCGTGGAACGCAAGAAGTACGGGCAGCCCGGCGCTCGCAAACGGTTCCAGTTCTCGAAGCGCTAGACCTTCAGCGTTATCAGTAACGTATCTGTGTCAACGCACCCCCGGCAGGATGGCCGGGGGTGCGTTGTGTCTTTTTGGGGGGGGGATTGAAAAGAACCCAAGAAGCTGCAAGACCCCTCACCCTGCCCTCTCCCGTTGGGAGAGGGTAAGAAAGAGGTCGACCGTTGCTCACGCGCTAGAATCGATACTGCAACCCGGTGGACAACACGTGGTCCCATTCATCGATGTCTTTGGAACCCGGTTCGCTGTCGTACTCGGAATCGAGGGTCACTTTGAGGTCGAGCCGGTTTGACAGGGGCGTGGTGAAGGCCAGTTCGGACAGGAACCGGTAGGAGGCGAAATCGTCGATGTCGGGTTCGTAGGCCAGTTCGGCTGTGAACGCGCTCTTATCGAACACGTTCTGCTTGAAGTGCAGGGCCGCCCGCAGACTGACCGCGTCTTCGGTATCCGTCTCATTCTTGAACCGCAGGTCGTCCAGGTCGCGCGCGAATGACAGAATCCGAAGGAGGTTCAACTGGGACGGGTCGCTCCTCAACAGGGAAGCGTAGTTGTTGATAGCGTTCTGGATGCCTTGGTCCGCCTGTTCGCGTGCGGCGTCCTCGTCCAGCAGGCCGTACTGCTTCCAATACTCGTAGGTGTACACGGCGCCCACGTCGCCGGATAGCTTCCGGGTGTCCTTGACGATGAAGTCGCGGCCGAGCCCCGCCGCTCCCCGCAACCGCAGGTCGAGTTTGCGGGCGGAGTCGTGTTCGGCGCCGGCAAGGGCGTAGGTGTAGAAGCGTTCGGTGAGGTAGTGTTGCCACTTCAGTTCGCCGTAGGCCTTCTGCGTGTTGGCCGCCGAATCCAGTTCGCCGTAGGCGCCGCCGATCTTGCCGGTCAGCACGTTCCGCGTCCATCGGCGTTCGACCACGACGTCCGCGGCGGCGTCGAACGAGTCCGTTTGTCCTTTCCGCCACAGGGCGCTGGCGCTCACCGACGCGGACCATTTCTTGGGCGCGGGCTTCGATTCCTCTGGCCACTCGCCTGCGCGTGCCGCCAGTAGGACACGTTCCGGTTCGGCATCATCATCGGCGTTCGGCAGGAGTTCGAACACCGCGCCTTCGTCGGCTACTTCCAGCCGACCTTCCGCCAATGCCCGCGCGATGGATTCTGCCTTCGCCCGGTCGGGGTCCGTCACGTACAGCGTTTCCTTCAAGGGAAGGGCGTCGTCAGCAACACGCGTTACGGACAGATCGATGCGGCCCAGTGTCAGACCCGCGTCGGACGATTCGAGACGCACCACAGCGCGCACGGTGTCGACGTTCACGCGGACATCACCCGCGTACGTCGTGGACAGAGCGATTGCATCGCTGTCCCAGTCGGTGACGATGCCGGTGAGCCGGTCGCCGTTGGTCAGGTACACGATGTCGTCGGCGCCCGCAATGGGGGCGAGCATCACCAACATCAAGAGCAGTCGCACTACATTTCGCATGGGGGCCTCTTGCCTCTGGGGGTTGCCACGAATGCACGCGGGCACCTTTCGTCAGGCGCTCGCGTATCCGCGTCTCTCGTAGTGTCTATTGCGACGGCCGCACGGTGTGCGTGACCGGCCAGGAGGCCCGGTCCGCGTCTTCGTACAGTCCGATCTGGTCGATGGGAATCGCCTTGAACCCGATGTCGAATGCGGGCGAATCCGCTTTCAATCGGAAATCCTGATTGGCGGCATCCACGAAGTGCGGGTCCACGTCGATGAGGTTGTCTTCAAAGGTCTGGTAGGGCCGCGCGACATCTTGCACGCCGTCCCATTTGCCGCCCCAACTGACGTTGCGGGCGATGAGATTTCCTTTCGGCGCTTTGGGCTCATCGTCGAGGATGCCGGGCAGTTTCGGATAGCGTTCGCTGTAGGGCGGCTTCGTATACGCGATGCCCGTCAGCGTGCCCTTCTCCTGCCCTTCCTCAATCCACCCGTCCGCGTGGGCGTGGGCCCAACCGAGCGCACGGGCGTCGATGTGCAACGCGGGCTGGCAGTCCACGAAGATGTTGTTGACGACCGAGCAGTCGCGGCCGCCGCCGATGAAGGCCGCGCGGGTGACCTTGTAGAACACGTTGCCCACCATGTCGGCCGACGAGAACATGTCGTCGAGGTAGACGCCCACGCAGCCGCGGCCTTCAAAGCCGTTGACGTGGTGCATGTAGTTGTGGCGGATCAGGTTGCCGCGCATGGTCCAGTTGCGGCCGGTGTAGATGGCGCCCGCGTCGTTGGATTCGAAACAGACGCTGTGGATCTCGTTGAACTCGATGACGTGGTCGTTGCCGCCGAATCCCATGCCCATGTGGGGCGCGTTGTGGATGAGGTTGTGGGATGCGCGGTTGCCCACGCCCTGCAAGGTGATTCCCGGGTTGTACATGCGGTAGATGCGCGAGTAGTCGTGAATGTGGTTGTTCTCGGCGTAGTGGTTGCCGGGGGTCAACGTCGTCCGGTTGCCGCCGGTCAAGGAGATGCCGCCGCCTCCGGTCTGGTAGATGTCGCATCCCACGACACCGTGGTTTGTGCCTCCGGACGCGGTGACGGCCCAAGCGCCTGTGTTGCGGATGGTGCAGCCCACGACCGAGTTCCCGGCGCCGCCGTTCATGCGGATGGCGTGGTTGCGCACGGTCTCGATGGTGAATCCGCGCAGGGTCACATGGGAGGTCTCGGTCATGTTCACCAGATGCGGCAACACCGAGACCAAGGTCTCGCCACTGTCGATGGGCGCGGGCGGCAGGAAGTAGAGGATGCCCGTTTCACGGTCGAGGTACCACTCGCCCGGCGCGTCGAGTTCCGACAGCATGTTGAAGGCGTAGTACCACTGGTTCTTGCGGTATCCGTATCCGTGGTACGGCGGCTTCACGGCCATGATGTGGTTTTCGAGATCGATGGACTCAATCTGGTGCCGCTGGTCGGACCAATCCCAGAACCAGTAGCCGTGGAGCCAGGGATCCTTCTCGCCAATCCACCGTGCGGCACGGTCCCCGTCGAACACGAACTTGCCGACCTTGCTGCCTTTGTGACCGTGGATGGCGTGTCCGTCGTCTTCCACGATGTCGACAATGCGCACGAAGTCGTCGTTGGGCCACCGGCAGATGCGCATGGGTTCGTCTTTGAAGAACACTTCCATGCCGCCGCCCGCTGGACCGCCAAAATCCGTCACGCCCAGGGCTTTCAAGTCGGCTTTGACGACCTGGCCGTGTACGGCGGGGTCGAGCCGTTCCAGCACGGCTGCATCGGTTACAGGCGTGAATCCCGTGACCACGGCGCCACCGACGAGGCGAACCTCCTCACCCGGCGCGGCACGATAGATGACGGGCGATTCTACGGTGCCCGAGTCCTCAGCGGTCAGTTCGAAGACCTGCGCCCGGCTGTACACGCCGCCGCGCACGGTCACGATGACGCCCCCTTCGGGCAACGGGCCTGCCTGTCTCATGGCGCGGATTGCGTCGCGTGCGCGTTCCAGCGTGGCGAAGGGGCCGTCGGTACCGGCGTCGTTGGGCGCGTCCAGTGCGCCCGACCATGCGTCGTTGCCGTTCGGGGCGACGTACAGCATCGCGGGTTCGGCCAGTGCGGCACAGCAGAAGCCAATCACAAGCGCCATGGAACACAGTGTCCTGAACATCGGATATTCCCCTTCTCATCGCGCGGAGCGGAGGTGCGCCGTGCGTTTTGGTCTATGTGTTTGGTGATTATAGCAGGCCTTTGGCTGTCAGCGGTCGGCTTTCAGCTTTCAGCCAAGAGTGGAGACCTGCGGTCGGAAGAGTGGCTCGGTCAGAGACCGGCCACAACCGAAGAGTCGGAGATCGCGGTCGGCAGGCGGCACGGCCATCTTGGCCGTGATTTCCGGGTGAAGGGCCGTGGCGGGGCGAATCACGGGCTGGAAGCCCGTGCCACAGCAGAGGCCGCGAATCGTCCGGATTGCTGACGGCTGATCGCCGAGAGCTGACCGCCCCCTTGGTGTAAACCGCAATCTCGATTACACCGTCGGAACGGCCATGGTATCCTCGTGGCCGGAAGGGGACGCGGGATTGGCCGGTTCGGCTGGGAGCCGTTGACAGCTCTCTGGGGCGCGGCTATCATCCTCTCGGTGGATGGGGAGGGGCGTGAAATGAAGTCGACGAAGGAACATTCGGAGCGCAGCGCCGACTGGGGTACACGCCTGAAGCGTTGGTGGGATATCGTCCTGTACCTCGTCCTTCTTCCCGGAACCGGGGCGCTGTACATCGGCTTCTTCCTGGCTGCGCTCGGGTTCCTGGACAATGCCTACCTTGCCTTCCCACGCCCACAGGGCTATCAGCTACTACAACTCGCGCTCGGCTTCATCCTAAGCGCCGCCATGTGGGCGGGCGGAGGCGCCGTTGTGGGCGTCCTCAAACACTCAAAGAGCCTCCCGTTCTGGCTCCTAACGCCCATGACGACGCGCGGCCACCTCGCCCATAACGCCAGGACTCGCTGGCCACTCGTCATCGGCCTCTACGGGCTTCTTCCCGTGGCGACGGTGATCATCTTCTCGTCGTTCGCGAGAGAGTTTGAGATTCCGGAGTACCAGCACCCCAGGGCCATCGCCCATGAAACGTCAGTAGACCGACCGTTCTCGGAACCCGAGTCCCAATCCGGCACTGGCCAACACCCCGCGGCCCTCATCTTCCTCATGCTTCTGTGCTACGCCGCCCTTCTGGTCCCCTGTACGAGGAAGTGACGGGACGGCGGTTCCTCACAGGATTCCTGCTATGCTGGCGACGCCCTATCCAATGGCTGGTCGATCACATCGGCACGATACAAGCGGCCCTCGTCTCCTTGGCGCTGCTGGGTGCTGCATGCTTCACCACCGACCATTGGTTCCCCCACGCGAAACGCCTCGGACTCTCCTTCATGCCCATGTGCGACCATGCCGCGGGCCGCGTTGTCGTCTTCATGCTCTCGCCGATCTCGGCGCTGACCTTCGCGAAGACCTCCTACTACGGGCCTGCCCTCCTCTGGCCGTACATAGCCTTCCTTTTGGCCGTTATCGCGTGGTCGGTGCGGGGGCTTCTCCTCCACTTGCGTGAGGACACGGCCCCGCCGTGGCACGAGGATGCGTTTGCACGGACCATGGAATCTCTCAGCCGCCGCAAGTTGACTGCGAAGAAGCGGTTCGATTTCGCGGAGTGGCTTGGTTCCGTGAAGGAGACGGTGACGTACCGCCAGGATTTGGCGTATGACGCCAGCCTCGACCCGGAATCGCAGGTGGAACGGCACGCGCGTCAATGGTTGCGGCCGCGTTCGGACCGGTTCTGGGTGCGGTGGGTGGAACGCGCGACGCCTGAGGCCCTGTTCCTGAATGCAGGGCTTGTGTGGCCGTTGGGGATCCCTGTGTTGGCGTGGTTCGCCCACGACTACCACGTGGGACTGTGGATCGCGATTGGCGCGATCGTCACGGCGTTGGCGCCCGCGGCGTTCTTGGGCGAACGCACGTTGATGGCGACGCCGCTGCCGCTACGATGGCGCGTCATCCTCACGCGTGAGTACGGCAGGCAACTTCGGTGGCAGGGCATGGCGGACGCCGCGGCGGCGCTGCTGGTGGCCGTGATCGGCGGGTCAGTCCTCCTGGGACTCTGGACCCTTGTGCTCATCGAGGCCGTTCGTGTGACGGGCCTGCTCTCGGTCGTGGTGGAGGCTGCCCACGGTGCCGGACGAGGCTGGCCTGCATGGGTCAACCGCGTGACGTTGACCGTCACTCTCGCGGCGACGACGGTCCCCCACTACTTCACCGCGAACACGGTGCGCTCCGTGACGGCCATCGATGCGAACGCGCTGCAGGGGCTGCTGGTCCTGTTCAGCGTTTGGGGCGTCCAGCTTCTTGTGACCGCCGTCCTCGCCTTCGTCGCCGTCCGATACACGGGCCCGGCCGTCCCCGGCTTCGTCAGCAAGCGCGGGTTTCTGAGGGCCGAGATGTCGCAGGGGGAGAAAGTTTAGGGCGGTCGGCGGTCAGCGGTCGGCTTTCAGCTTTCAGCGGAGCAAGAACGGCCTGAAGGCCGCACTACGAACTGAGAGGGGTCGTCGGTTGTGCGAGGAACGGTGGCGGGCGGGACGGAAGTCGCCGCGATGAAGAGGGCACGCGGAAGCACGCCCCTACCACGGTTCTGGGTTGTGCTGGCCGAGACGGAGCTCGGCCCTACCGAACTGAAAGGCCGGGTCGGTTGTGCGAGGAGCGGCGGCGGGCGGGACGGAAGTCGCCGAGATGAAGAGGGCACGCGGAAGCGCGCCCCTACCACGGTTCTGGGTTGGGCTGGCCGAGACGGAGTTCGGCCCTACCGAAGAGAAAGGCCGCGTCGGTTGTGCATGGGGTCGCGGGCAATCCAGACACCCACAAGCTTCGCTTGAAGGTGGCACATCCGGAATCGTGCGTCAGGGTTTGTGGTGCGCCCTTTAGGGCGTTCTGGATTCGGCCCGCTCAATCGGATCGGACTGATCGGTCCTGTGCTGATAGCTGAAAGCCGACCGCTGACCGCACCCCCCCACTCCCCCCCTTGACATGCCAAGCGCGACTGTGTATAGTAAATATATACACTAGGTAGTGCTTATGCCCAATGAATCCTTGAAACGTCCGTGGTCGTTCCCGCCGGTGTCGCCGGCGGCGGAGGGACCGTTGCATCAGCAGGTGGCGGACGGGGTGCGGCAGGCGGTGAGCGGCGGTCGGTTGAAGCCGGGCGACCTGCTGCCGTCGTTCCGGGCGTTGGCGGAGGAGTTGCTGGTCAGCCTGATCACGGTGAAGCGGGCGTATTCGGACCTGGAACAGGAAGGCATCATCGTGCGCAAGCAGGGGCTGGGCACGTTTGTGGCGGAGGACGGTCTGGCGCGGTGCCAGGGTGTGAAGCAGCAGCGGGCGGAACGGCTGTTGCACCAGGCGATTCGCGAGGGATACGAGTCGGGGTTGTCGAAAGCGGAACTGATACGTCTGACGCGCAAGATAATCGAGCGCGGGGACGGGGAGGAGTAACACCATGACGGAAGCGGCATTGGCGATTCGAGGATTGGAGAAGCGGTTTCCCAAGTTTGCATTGGGACCGTTGGATTTGACGGTGCCGCGCGGGGGCATCTACGGGTTCATCGGGCCGAACGGCGCGGGCAAGACCACGACCATCGATCTGGTGATGCATATGGGACGGGGCAATGCGGGCACCATCGAGGTGTTCGGCATGGACCACATCAAGCAGGAGGCCGAGGTGAAGGCGCGGACGGGTTATGTGAGTCCCGATCTCGATTTCACGGCGTGGGGCAAGGTGGGGCGGCTGTTGTCGTTCCTGCGCGGGTTCTTCCCGGATTGGGACGACACCTACTGCGACCAACTCTTGACCCGGTTCAAAATGAGCACAAGCGATCGCATTTCGACGTTGTCCTTCGGCAACAAGACCAAACTGTCGCTGGTGGCGGCGTTGGCGCACCGACCGTCGCTGTTGTTGCTCGACGAACCGCAGGCGGGGCTCGATGCGGTGGCCAAACGCGACTTGTTCACCGAACTGCTCGACGCGGTCCAGGACGAAGACCGGACCGTGCTCATTTCGTCGCACAACCTCGACGAGATCGAACGGTTCGCCGATCACATCGGCATCATCGACAACGGTCACATGATCGAAGAAGGCGCTACCAGCGATCTGCTCGAGCGGTACCGTGTTCTCGACGCGCCGGGTCCGGCGAATGGTCTGGGCAGCGTGGACGGTGTGCGATGTCTCGACGGTCCGAACGACCGCGTCCGCGCCTTGGTAGATGTCCGGGCCTGTCCGGCGGAACGGTTGACGGCGGCGGGTCTGGCGGCGTCGGACATGA
>JAAEQP010000635.1 GCA_024231375.1 bacterium
CAGTCCGAACGTGATGGGAGGCGTGTCGGCCCCCGGCGGCCCCGATCCGTTGGCGACCGACTTCGAGCGCAGCTTGGACCTCGGGGCATATGGCACGGGCATCGACCAATCCGGCCCTGGACAGCAAGTCGTTTTGAGAAGTACTGTAAGCTCCGCCAATCCGACCGCGAGCTCGAACTCCTCGACCGGAACCTACTTCAATACCGGAGCGATCGACATGCACGCGGTGAACACCGGCGTGCGGATCTCAGGGCCTGGAAACGGGACGTTCGTCAACAACACTATTGTTGGTTCGTCTGCTGGGAGCTCGGGAGCGACGCCATTCTTTTCCGGGGGCGCGACCGCCCTGACCAAGGTGACGGGAGTAGATCACTCGGGATCCGGACGCGTGAGGTTCGAGCGCAACATCGTCGCCGGCGTCTCGGCGAGCGGAAGCATCAACGCGAGCTACACCCGCGGCAGCGAAATATCCGCCACGGCCCAGGCGGTTGGTATTAGACTCGGCGGCTCGGGCCCCGGAGTGCTCACCAACAACATGATTCAAGCAGCCAGCGTTTACGTGAGCATCAACAGCGCGGACGCCGGATTGCTCGAGGGCGATGTCTCGACCCGCGGCGCGGTGCTGGATGGTACGGGCGATGCCGTGTTCATCAACAACACCTTCTTTAGCGGTTCCGTCGGTGCGTCGATTGCCAATATGCCGGCTGTCGATGGCGGAATCATCGACGAGCGGGTGGTCTCTGTCTTCGACATAAATGGCACCCCAGCGTTGCTCGCCAACAACATTATGTATGTCACCGGGGACGACCCGAATATTGATACCTATATCGTAAACGCCTCCGGCGGCGATGTGACGCTGATCAACAACGATATATGGGGCGCGACGTTCGATTGCCTGCTCCACGACGGTACCACGTGTGTGGGCACGGCCAACGACATCAACGCCTGCGGCTGGGATTATTGCAACTCGGCCACCACGTCGAATATTAGAGTCTCCCCTCGGGGATGGGTGAAACCCCTCGCCTTTAGGCGAAGCCTTTAGGAGGTTTGCGGTATACTGGCGGGATGAAAGAGTACAGGAA
>JAAEQP010000636.1 GCA_024231375.1 bacterium
CGCCTACCAAGGCAAGGCGGCCGCTACAAGTCTTCGCCCAGCCAGCGGAGTGCGTCTTCGAGGTCTTTGAAGACCCGAACTTTGAAAGGCGCGAGTTCGACTTCAGTCAGTGCCTGGAACATGCGGGAGAGTCCGTACTCCACCGGGCCAGACGCCACGACGGCGGTCCGGCCACCGCGACGGGCCTTGCCTTGCGTCATGGCTGTCCGCACGAGACCCCACACGTGCTGCAGCGTCAGGTTAGCCGTCGTCGCGTGGCGCAAGTCCCACAACACATGCAGGGTTGGGTCGCCCTGGAAGAACTCAATGATGACGGCGACAATGTCGTCGAAGGACACCGTCCCCCTGACCGCATGTATCGTCAGCTTCCGGGCCGGATACACCGACGTCAGGATCTCAGGTGTCGCGTCGCATTCGGCGGCGTTCGACGCCCTTGCTGCCGAGGCCTCCCCGCGGCGTTCGACGCCTGGCTGCAACAGTTCCCATACGGACTGGCTATCGCCCATCAGTCAGCCCTCCCTTGCTCACTGCCAGCACGCAGTACAACTCGCGGCGTTGCCAGCGCCCCGTGCGTGCCCAATCGTTCTACCCTAAGATCGCCAGAATTGCAAGCATTCTGCTAAGGTATCACTGTCAAACGATCAGAACCCCTTCGCAGAATGGCGCCGACGCGGGTTCAGTCGAGCAGCTTCCCGGGGTTCAGAATCCCCCTCGGATCCAGCGCCCGCTTCACGGCTCTCAGAGCGACCATGCCCGCCTCGCCCTTCTCCTGCGCGATCCACGGGAGATGATCGACGCCCACGCCGTGATGATGGCTGATGGTGCCGCCGTTGGATACGATGGTGTCGGATGCGGCCTTCTTGATGGCGAGCCACTGGCCCACCTCCCGGTCGAGGGCGCGCGGAAAGGCGAAGGTGAAGTACAGGCTCGCGCCGTCCCGGTAGGAATGACTCACGTGGGCCAGGCAGATGCCGCGGGCCGTGTCGGATGGCATGTTGGCGGCCATGGCACCCTTGATGGCGGCCACCGTGACATCGTGCAGGTGAACCAGATTGGACCAGCGCGTGGCGGTCTCGAGCGTGTCGACGCCGAGCCCCCGGTCCATCATGGGGTCGCGAAGGTAGGGCATCTCGAACCGGCCCTTGTACCACACCTCGCCGAGTTCCTCGCCCATGTGCATGCCGCCGTGGCGTTCGATGATGGCACGGCTACGCTCACGGGCCCACGCCACGATGCCCTCATCACCTTCAATACCCACGAGCATGAGGCAGAACAGGACGGGATCGTCTCCGGCGCCGCCTGAATGGAGCGCGTGGTAGAAGTGCGTTTCCTCCAAGTCGGACAAGCGGATCATGGCGGTCGGCACGCCCTCCTGCATCATCTCGCGTGTCGCGGCAACGCCGGCTGCGAACTCGGCAAAGACGTAGCCGCGGTAGTCCTTCACGTCAGGCACGCGTTCGATGCGGACCTCGGCCTCGGTGATGATCCCCAGAATCCCTTCTGAGCCGGCGACCATATCGCGCAGTTGAGGTCCTGCCGCAGAACCGGGGAAAGACGCGGTTGTCCAGAATCCGTTGGGCGTGGCCAGCCGAGCGGACACGGTCCACTGCTCGGCCTTGCCGTACTTGTTCGATTGATGACCCGCACTCCGCGGCGCGATCCATCCGCCCAGGGTCGAAAACTCGAAGGATTGGGGGTAATGGCCGAGGGTGAATCCTTCGGCCTGCAGCGCCTCTTCAAGTTGAGGACCGTAGATGCCCGCTTCCACTCGGGCGACCAAGGCTTCCTTGTCGATGCTGAGGACCCGGTCCATGCGGGTCATGTCGACGGTCACCACACCCGGCATGGCATTGACGCCC
>JAAEQP010000637.1 GCA_024231375.1 bacterium
ACCAAATGAAAAACTCTCCACCACTAACCGACACAACCCGCAAATACCGCGCGGACACGCTCGCTTTGTGGCGGCCAGACTATGTCGCCGGGAAGAAAAGATTTGCGCCGATTAGAACGTCGGCGGGGTGTCTTGCCGGATGATGTGATATTGCGGCCCGCATCCGTACGGACGATACGGGGCGAATAATCAGTAGAACGCGCAGTGGCGCGAGCTGATATCGGTAGCGTTTGATCGATGTGGGGATAGACATGGCCGCCACTGAATCAGGCTTCTTCTACTTCACTGGCGGCTTGGTTCGGACCGTGCTGTAGAGTCGCACGTCATCGATTAGGCCGGTGAAGCCCTTGCCGAAAACGACGGTTTGGCCGCTGGGGGTCCACGCGCGAAGTGGGCCTTCACTGACGAGTTTGCCATTGACGTGGACGGACGCGGCGCGCTCCGTGCAATCCCACGCGATCACGAGCTCGTTCCAAACGTTACTGGCAATGCGCGTGTATGCCGCGAACCGATACGGCCCCTTGGGCGATTGGAACGCGATCTGCAAGTTGCCCCTGTCCGTTTCTTTCCTGACTCGCGCGAAGAAGTGGCTGCGCCGCGCGTCGTAGCCGGTGCCGAACAGCGAGTGGCCATCCTGGTCGGCAAAATCGCCCTTCACCCAAAAGCTCAGCGTGCCGCAAGCGGGGAAGCGGATGTCGGACAGCGACGGCACGACCGCACGACCGCGGCCATCGAGCGATAAGGCATTCCCGTCCTTTCCCGGCGCGAGCTTGGCATCCTTGAGGATGGCGTCATGCCCCAGGCCGGACGCGTCGCGCGCCATGCCGTCCTCGACCGTATCGAATGTCCAGTACGCGAGGAGGC
Organism: bacterium; assembly: GCA_024231375.1. The sequence continues at coordinate 865 of JAAEQP010000637.1, forward strand.
CGTCGAGTCGGAAACTAACCTGCGTGCCGTCCGCCACGCGGTTGCGGGCTTTTGCTCGGTCGCTGACGTTGCGGATGATGAGCGTGCGTGGCGCGTCGAGAGGCTCGGAGTGCGTGACACCCAGCAGGACGGTGCGTCCGTCCGATCCCAGCCGCGCTGACTGAATCGCGACGCGGCCGTCAATGGCGTAGTTCTCAACGCGAGTAGCGCTCTGTTGGTCCACGGGCTCGCCAAACAACACCGACAA
>JAAEQP010000638.1 GCA_024231375.1 bacterium
AACACCTTCCGGGCCTGCCACGCGATGCTGGTGCTACGTGGCGGTTCGCATGTCCGTGTGGAAGGCAACTTCATCATCGGGTGCGACGGGGGCATTCGCGTCCACGACGGGTTCCACACAATCGTCAACAACCACATCGAAGGATGCAAGCACGTGGGCATCCTGATGCGCGCGGCGGATGGGGATGAACAGTACTCGTACTACGGACCGGTCAACAACTGCGTCGTGGCTCACAACACGATCATCAACTGCGGCGACGTCGGAATCTACCTGGGGCAGTTGAACCGTCACGCCAAGGCCAAGTGGCACTTGGCGCCCTGCGGGAACGATTTCATCAACAACCTCGTTGTCGGCGAGAGAGGGGCGCTGATCCAGGACGACGGGTCGCATACGACCCTTTGGCGTGGCAACATCGCGTGGCCAACAGCCGCCGCCGTTGCGGGACTCGAGCATGAAGGGATCGCGCAGGTGGACCCCCGCATGGAGCAAGTGGACGGGCTCTCCCGGCTTGCCTCGGCAGAGTCTCCCGCCGTGAATCCCCCTTCTCCCGATT
>JAAEQP010000639.1 GCA_024231375.1 bacterium
CCCCCGAGAGCACCCGCGTTTCCGAAGCCCGCCGCGTGTATGCTGGGTACGTATACGTCACGGTCGCGAATTCGATCCGGGGCAGTTTCGTAACCGTCAAGGGATAGCGCTTGCTCCGACCTCGCGGAATCCGCACGAAGTACTCCATGTCGTCCTGGACGTTTTCGATGGTCTGGAAGTACTGCCCCTCCCCCGCGTCGAACATGGGAAACGCCTCGCGTTCCCGCCCCTCGCTGTCGCGGAGGACGAGAGCCACGCTCTTCGGTTCAGGCCCCCGCGTTTCAACCGACACCCTCAGACTCTCGCCGTAGTCCACCGCAGCCCCGGGTGGATCCACCACCAGCGCCGTGGCGCTATACGGTGGATAGTCGGCATACGGAAACACGAACCGAGGAGCAACCGTGAAGAAGATCCGCGGCGCAAACACCGCCACGGCCACCAGAAGTCCCACCAGAAGCACTCCGGCCAACAGCTCCTTGCCAAACGTCGTAGGACGTAGCGCTTCGCGTTCCCGAACCGCCAGAACATGGTCCGA
>JAAEQP010000640.1 GCA_024231375.1 bacterium
AAGCGCCGGGACCCCGTACATTACGAGGTCCCGGCGCAGATGGTCAGGTTTCCAGGTCCCGGAAGGCGCGTGGCTGTCCTAGCACTTCGGCCACAATGATGCCGCGCCGGACGTCGGCGATGGTGCCTAACATGGGGCCTGCATGGGCGGCCACCACCGCTGGTGGCGGTTGCCGCCGCTTCTTCGGTGCGGGCCTACGTTGCTGTCGCTGCTGAGGAGCCTGACGCGGAGTCTGCTCCGCGGGGTGGGGACGGCGCCGGCCCGTACGTGCCGTGTGCTCCGGTCTGCGCTGCGCGGGGGCCGCATGGCGCCGCGCGGACGGGGCTGTACGGCGAGGCTGGGGTGCCTGATTCGACACCTGCTCCTCGGCGCGCATGGTGCCCTGCTGCCGTTGCTGACGCTGTGGCTGGACCGAGGCAGCGCGGCGTTGAGGCGGCTTCTGAATGCGCTGGGCCTGCTGGGCCTGTCCGCTACGCGGTTGGGCCACCCTGGGCTGGGCGGTTCGTGCCTGGCCTCCGCGTGGGGTGGCCACACGAGGCTGGACCTGGGGCGACTCATCGTCCTCAACCACGGGGCGGGACGGCGCGTTCCCCTCGCCATACAGGAGCCTGCGCGTGGCCTCGGGCAACTCATCGGGCGACGTCTTGCGCTTCTCGGCACGTCGCTTGCGCGCCTCCTCTTCCTTGCGCTGGGTGAAGATCTTGCTAAGACCCGCGAACCCCGCCAGGAGCGCGAAGATGATCAGTGGTGCAATATCTTCCATTGCGTGTCTCTCTCAACTCGATGATGGGCCGCGTCCAGTGCGCGACCCACCATCGAGATCGGTTCACACTACTATTGGTTCGGGTCGCCCTTCGAATCGTCCTTCATTTCGGAGATGGACTGACGCATGCCCGTATCGGCCACGACGTTCTTCATCTTGTAGTAGTCCATCACCCCGAGATTTCCGCTACGGAACGCCTCGGCCATGGCACGCGGCACCTCCGCTTCGGCCTCGACCACGCGCGCGCGCATCTCGATCACCTGGGCCTGCATTTCCTGTTCGCGTGCTCGGGCCATGGCGCGCCGTTCTTCCGCACGGGCCTGGGCGATTTGCTTGTCCGCCTCGGCCTGCTTGATCTGCAGTTGGGCACCGATGTTCTCGCCCACATCCACGTCGGCGATGTCGATGGAGAGGATCTCGAATGCCGTGCCTGCGTCCAACCCGCGTTCAAGCACCACCTTGGAGATGCGGTCCGGATTCTCCAGCACCTGCTTGTGGGTGGACGACGAACCGATGGTGGTCACGATGCCTTCGCCCACGCGTGCGACAATCGTCTCTTCCGTCGCGCCGCCAACCAGGGTTTCGATGTTGGTGCGCACCGTGACACGGGCCTTGGCCTTCAGTTGGATACCGTCCATGGCGACGGCGGCTACAATGGCCGGTCCCTTGGTTGGGTCGGGGCAATCGATGACCTTCGGATTCACCGACGTCTGCACCGCGTCGAGAATGTCGCGTCCTGCCAGGTCGATGGCCGTGGCCCGCTGGAACGTCAGCGGAATGTTGGCCTTGCTTGCCGCGATCAACGCCTGCACCACGCGCACCACGTTGCCGCCCGCCAGGTAGTGGGCTTCCATTTCGTTGGTCGAGATCTGGAGACCGGCCTTCACCGCATTGATACGGCTCTCGACGATGATCGACGGATTCACTTTGCGCAGCCGCATGGCGACCAGACTCGGCAGAGCGACCGAGGCGCCCGACAGCCTCGCCTGCAGCCACAGCTTGAAAAACGCGGCTACGATGGCAATCAGAATCAGTACCAATACGCCCGCTATCGCGAATAGCCCTATAACCACTGGGTTGTCCATGGTCTCGGTTCCTTTCCCGTTGGTCCTCGTTCCCCGTCGTATACGAACGCGTTCACACGCGTGCAGTCACTCTAACCCATTTCGGTCGTGGGCGCCACCTCGGCTCACGTCACTCGCCCGCTACTTCCTCGACCACGATACGATTGCCCTGGACCTCGGTAACACGTACAGTCTTGCCTCTGTCGATGAATTCGCCCGTGGACACCGCACCGAGCCGTTTGCCATCGACGACGACCGTACCGGCTGGGCGGAGGGCGGTGAAGGCTTCACCCTCGGCGTTCAGAAGCAATCCGTCCGTCTGTGAAGCCACCCACCCTTCTTCGTTGTTCATGGAGTGGGTGAGGTACAGAGCCCGGCCCAGGGATGTCCTCGGCAACAGATAGAACCCGGCCACCACGCTTCCAATGGCGACCACCACTTCGAAGGTGATGATGAATATGGAGAGACTTGGGAATGCAATACACCCGAGAATCATGCTGAGCAGCAGCGCCAGCCCACCGATCACCCCGCAGAAGCCGCCCGGTACGAAGAACTCGGAGAATACCAGTGTGATACCCGCCGCGAATAGAAGCAGTGCCCACCAAATCATTGTGCGTCCTCCGCAAGCGAGTCCAGCACCGACACCAACTGGTTGATCTCGATACGAATGCCTTGCACGATCTTCATCTTCTCCGCCGGGTCCTTCGGGTCGTCTTCGCCGATGGGGTCGAAGGTATCCATGATGCCTGCTGCCCCGGCCGACGAAGCCCGGGCCTTGTCGAGCAGCTTGTTGTAGCGCTTGGCAATGGGTGTGCAACTGAAGTAGCCGGCCCCCTGCTGATGCAGCGCATGGGTGTCCTGAAGCAATTGGCGCAACATGCGCACCAACAGTTCGCGCGTTTCCATCAAGCCTTCTCCTTGTTGTCGTCGATCCGGTCGATGGGGTCGACCACATACCGGTTCCCGTCCACCTGGACGACCACCACGGGGGTCCCCTTCTCGATGAACTCGGCGCGGCTGACCACAGGGCACGTCTTGTTCTTGAACCGTCCCCGTCCGGCGGGCCGCAGGGGACTCGTGGCCACGCCCACCATGCCGACGGCCGCGAGGCCGTCCATGTCGTCCTGCACCACGTAGCCGTTCTCCGCGTCCTGAGCGTGGAGCAGCACAATCTTTCCGTAGAGCGGCGTGTGGGGGAACACTTTCCAGAACGCGAAGGCGAACACGGCGAAGGACACGCCTGCGATGGCCAGTGTCCGCATGGCGTCATCTATGCGGTCGAACTGCCATGAGTACCGCGGGATGGAGAAGTCGTCAAACGTAAAGGACAGGTAGATGCCTGCGATTAGGCAGAGGATTCCGGCGATTCCCGCGATGCCGAACCCCGGCAACACGAAGATTTCGATGAGAATCAGTCCGATGCCGAGAATGATGAGCAGCGGCTCTATCCATTCCGACAAGCCGATGAAGGCGCGCGCGCCGAAGAACAGGGCGAAACATACCAGCGCGATGATGCCCGGAATGCCGAACCCGGGGGTCTTCACCTCGAAGTACAGTCCGCCGATGCCCAACATCAGCAGGATTCCCGCGACGGTGGGGCTAATGAGAAACCGAAACAATTCCTCCGACCACGTGGGCACCAACTCGACTTTGCGTGCGCCCAGGTAGCCTTCGAGACTCATGGCCTGGTCCACCGTCCGCACCGTGGTCGGGATGAGGCGGTATTTCACCGCTTCCGAGGGGGTCAAGGTCAGCAACTTGCCCCGCGCGAGAATGATCATGCTCCCGTCCGGGTTGACCGATACGGGCTCGGACGGCTTCAGGCCGCCTTCCGTGACGTCGTCGATGGCTTCCTCTGCCTGACGCACCAGTTCCCGCGCCAAGTCCTTCACGGGAGCCTTGAGCGGGTCGGGCATATCCTTCGTCATCTCGTCCAAGGCCTCGTCGAGTGGGTCGTCGGCAGCCGGGGTATCACCGTCCCGCGCAATCGCCTCGACCGACCCTCTCTCGACAACATCGTAGGTGCCGTCGCCGCGCGGATAGGCGATCAACTCGATGTCCTTGTCCACCATGGCGCGAGCAAGGTGGGGGTTGTGATCGTTGGCCTCGGCGATGGCGGCGATCGTCGCGCGCAGGAACGACACTTCCTTTTCGCCCGTCGGCAGCATGCCTTCCGCCGAGGGAATGACGGGTTGAGACGCGCCGATGACGGTGGCCTCCGTCATGTAGATGGTGTCGCACGATAGACTGATCACCGCGCCCGCGCTGACGGCACCCATGCCGTCGATGAAGGCAATCGTGGGGCAGGGGGCCTTCAGGATGACGTCCGTGATCTTGATGCAGGAGTCGACGCGGCCGCCTGGCGTGTCGACGACGAAGATGATGGCCTTCGAACCTTCCGCCGTCGCGTCCCGGATGGCTCGTTCCACCAAGACGAGAATCCCGTCATCGATCATGCCCTCGATGTGGCAGATCATGACGGAGTCACTCGAATCGAGTAGCGGGGCGAGCGCGGTGTCGGCGGATGCGGCCCCGGCGGGAGCGGTTTCCTGGGCGGTCACGTGGCCCACCAGAACGAGCGCGCCCACGCCTGTCAGCAGAACAATTCCTAACTGTCTCCAGAATCGACGCATAGCAGCCCTCTGTCCTCACGCCAGGCACCGGTTCGCGGCCCATCCCGGACGCCCATGCGGAGTCCCGTCCTCCCTTATGGAAACGCGGACACCAGACACGTCTATTCTAGGGGCACGTAACTCATCGGTCAATAGGGAGAAAGCGTCTTGTCCCGAAACCGTGTTCGTGCGGCATTGCGCCGTCCCGCAGCGGCTTCGTATACTCTTGCGGCGTAGCGGAGAGGCGTTGCGCTCGCTTCAGAGGAATTGGGATGAACCGAAGACCCCGAATACTGGTAGGCGTGTCCGCGTGTGTGATGGCAGCGATGGGCCTGACCGGCTGCCGCGAACCGGCGCCGGTTGACCGGCCGAACGTGGTGCTGGTCGTCATCGACGCGTTGCGACAGGACCGTATCGAGGCGCGCCGGGACGGCGCGCCTGTCATGCCTTTCCTGGATGGACTGCGTGGCGAGTCCCTGTACTTCACCCATGCCTATTCGCCGTGCAGTTGGACCAAACCCGCCATGGCGTCGGTGCTGACGTCGCTGTATTCAGACGCGCATCAGGTCTACCATTCAAGCACGGCCAAGAAGCTACCCAAGCACACGCGGATCGCGCCCGACTCGCTTGAGTTCATGGCCGAGTTTCTCAGGAGCCGCGGGTATGACACGGCATGCGTGCAGACCAACCCACATCTCACGCGGGAAATGGGGATCGCGCAGGGCTTCAACCACTATCAGTATATGGCGCTCGGCACAGCCGACGTGGTCACCTCGGCGGCCATGGAGGCTCTGAACGAACTGGAGGAGCCCTTCTTCCTATACGTGCACTATATCGATCCACACGCGCCCTACTGGCCGCCCGAACGGTACCAAACGCTATTCGGAGATCCGGCGTCAATCGACCCCGCCGAACTCGACCTGCTTCGGCCCGAGACGTTCAACGACTATGTGAGCGACGAATTCCTTCACGGCAAGGGATGGCTGCCCGAACGCAAGTATCCGCCGCTTTCCGAGGAAGGCAGGGCGCTTGCCGTATCGCTCTACGACGGCGAGGCCCGGTTCGCCGACGATCAGGTCGCGCGGCTCCACGCGGCCCTCGACGCACGCCTGCCTCGAACCACCTTCATCGTGACCGCCGACCACGGGGAAGAGCTTTGGGAGCGGGGGCAATCGGGCCACGGATGCACCCTATTCGAAGAGGTCGTCCGCGTGCCGCTGATGTTTTCCGGGTGCGGGATTTCGTCGCGCACAGTTGTCGAGTCGGTCGAGACTGTGGACATTCTGCCGACTGTCGCGGGGGTGCTCAGCTTGGAGCCCCGGTCCCATTGGCAGGGCACGAACCTTCTCGACGGGCCGTGGCCGAAGGATAGACCCGTCTACTCGCAGACCCGAGGTTCGTCGCCGTTGGTCAACACGTTCCTTGATATGGCGCTCCGCGACTCGACGAAGCTGGTCGTCGACCACTTGAGCGCCGCGCACAGTCTGTACGACGTGGCGAGCGGCGCGGATGTGGAGGAGGCGCGAGGCCCCGAACCCGCCGACGTGGCGGCGCCCCTTCTCGAACTCCTCGACCTCCATCACAACGGCAACCTCGTCCTGGCGGGCGAGCTGGGGGTGGAGGAAGTGGACGGATCCGGAACGGGGAGTGAGGAGGCGGTCTCCGAAGAGGCCGCGGGGGAACTTGAGGCACTGGGCTACCTGTAGGACGCTCTACCCCACAAGGCCCAGCCCGATCTCGTTGTTCAGCGCGAATCCGTTCCTCGTGGGCCCGATGGCATCCCCGGTCTCGACGAGGAGCCCACGTGCGATCAGCGCGTCCAACTGGGGGCCGAAGGTGTCCCGCACATCTTGCCCGAAGCGCCGCCGGTAGTAGACCTTGGACAGACCCGTGCGCAGGCGGAAATGCTGAATCAGGGTCTCCGTTTGGATCTCGCCCGGCGACAAGTGGAGGGCTTCAACCTTGTGGCCGGGCGCTTCGACGTACTTTCCAGCATCGACGGCATTTCGAGAGCGCGTCCCATCGATGAACGAAAAGGCCCCCGGACCGAACCCCGCGTACTCTTCGTTGCGCCAGTACTTCAGGTTGTGCCTGCACTCCAACCCAGTTTGTGCGTAGTTCGACACCTCGTAGTGATCGTAGGCGCCGAGGCGCTCGTCCGCGAGCCAATAGGCTTCCAGGTATCCGTCTTCGTCTATGGCTTCGTCCGACCGGGCGCCGAAGGGTGTACTTGGCTCGTAGGTCAACCCATATACGGACACGTGCTTCGGGGCCAACCGCAGGCATTCATCCAACGTCTTCGGCCACGCCTCTTGTGGCTGCGCGCCGAACATGAGGTCCAGACTCCAGTTGTCGAAGTGTGCCGAGACCGTTTCGCAGACTGCACGGGCGCTCGCGGCGTCGTGACGGCGTCCGAGATAGCGAAGCACTGCATCGTCGAAGCTCTGGACACCCAGGCTCACCCGGTTCACGCCTGCGTCCGTCCATCCCTGCACGAGGTCGAGTGTCACATCGTCGGGGTTCGCTTCGATGGAGATCTCGGGCGTCGCCATCCGAAACCACGCGCGCACCGCATCCAGAATCCGGCACAGGGAAGCGGGGGAGAGGAGGGAGGGTGTGCCGCCGCCGAGGAATACGGTGTCCGCTTCTCCCGGCCCCGAAAAATCCTGAATCTCGCGGCAGAGGGCGTCAACGAAGGTCTCAGGAACCTGACCGGGCACCGGCGTGCGCACGAAATCGCAGTAAGGGCATAGGGTGCGGCAGTAGGGAATGTGGATGTAGATGCCGATCACGCCTTCACTCCCGAGGGCGAAGCCGCGGAAGATGCCAGCGACCGCCCCGTCTCGCTTCGCTCGCTTGGTACGGTGGAGCTGCTACCAAAGTCTCAGTCTCTCGCGCGCAGCCCGCGATAAGCGGGGGACAGCCACCCATTGTTGCCCTGAGAAGGACAATAATGGGACGCAAGAACTTGGCAGT
>JAAEQP010000641.1 GCA_024231375.1 bacterium
CGCACGGGTCTATCCCGGTTTCCACAAACTGGGCTTTGAATTCGTGGGCACCTACGGCGAAATCGCCGCGAATACGCCCGTGGCCGACCGAAACTACCGCGCCCAAGTGGCGTGGTCAGAGGACCCAAGCCTAACCGCAGAGGAGTTTCTGGCATCGTGAATGAGACGAAACCCGAGACCAACCGATTGCCTTGGACCAAACTCGAGATTGCAGGCTTGGCCGCGATCCTCGTCCTCGCGGTAGGTGTTCGCTGCTACCGGCTGGGCGATGAATCGTTGTGGCACGACGAGACGGCGAGCATTCAGTACATGGACGCGCCGTCCCTGGCCAAGTTCATCGAACTCGAGCGTCCCGGCGACCCGGCCATGGTCCCGCTTTACTTCACGCTGGAATACTATGTGTGGCGCGCCGTGCCGTCCCCCATTCTCGTGTGCCGGCTCATGTCCATCCTGTTCGGGGTCGCGACCATTGCCGTGCTCCACGCCGCGGGACGACGCATGTTCGGGCGCGCGGCGGGGTTGACGGCGGCAGGATGCGCGGCCGTGGCCATCCAACAGGTCTACTACTCGCAAGAAATCCGCATGTACGCCATCTACCTGTTCGGGGCGACCCTGGCCATGTACGCGCTGCTACGGATTCTGGAAGGCGGACGGCGCGGATGGTGGGTGGTACACCTGGCGGGCAACGCCATGATGGTGTGGTCGCATCTTTTTGGCGTATGGCTGCTCGTAGCGCAAGGGTTGATCGTGCTCGTTGCGCACAGGCGGAATCTCAAGATGGTCGTCGGATGGGGTCTCATACAGATGCTCGTGGTGGCGCCCGCGGCCTTGTGGGTCCTGAGCATCGACCGCGACCGCATCGAGGACAACCTGAACTGGATACCGACGCTGGATTCGGACATGGTGCGCGAGTTTCTGACCAGCAGCGCCTTGTCGGTGACGGATCACGTGCCCGCGAGCGACCCCGAGCCCCGTTGGGACGAGGCGCTGAACCTGCCAACGGTGGCCAAGGTGCTGATCGCAGTGGCGTGGTTGGTGCTGGTCCCGCTGACAGTGAAGCGAAAACTGCGCGAACGACGACGGCTCATGGAGGATGGACGGGGCGATGATGCGAGGAAGGTTGGCGTCAACCTCGGCATGGTTCTCGCGTGGCTGGTGGTCCCTTCGGTCATCCTGCTGGCGCTCACGTTCACGTGGCGACCCTCGTTCCTCCCACGCTACGTGCTTCATTCGACCATGGCCTTGTACCTGCTCATGGGCGCGGCCGTGGCGTCCATGAAACGTGCGGGTGTGCGGTGGGCGGTGGCGCTCGTGCTCATAGGTTCGTACGCCTACGACATGGCAGCGTTCGGTCTGCCCCGTCGACCGGATATGGGCACGGCCATGGCCCTCGTCATACAGGAGGCGAAGCCGGAGACGACGAAGGTGCTGGTGCATCCGTCGGGGTACCAGGGCCCGGCGCGGTTCTACACGGACCTACCCGAAGATGGCATCAAAACCTGCAAAGATTGGCGCAATATGCCCGACCGCGCGAAGAAGCTGGCGCAGAACGGCAAAGACTGCTGGCTCATCGTCGGCGCGCTCCAAGGCACCCCGCCGAACCTCGCCCCGTTGCTCGACGAGAAGGGCTTGGCCTACGAGTACACGCACGTTGCGGGGGCATTTCCGTTGCGCGTGTATCAGGTGAAGTAGTCTGAAGAATGGTGCGTGCTCGCCCCGCCTGCGGCGCCGGGCTCTTGGCCCGCCTCGACACACACCCTGCGCGGATCGGGGCCTTGCTCTTCGTAGGGTGCGTCGACCGAAGGGAGCACGCACCAAGGCCGTTCTCCACCCCCGTCATCCTGAACGAAGTGAAGGATCTCATTCACCCGGCGACTGCCCTGCGCTACGGAACCTGCGGGAACTCCCAGCCGATGATATAGGGACCTCCCACGCGGGTCTGTGTTCGCGTCAGCGCCGCGGAGCCCCCGATCACGTACCCACCGGTACTCGTCTGAGTCACACACTGGGCGTCCAGCAGACCGGATTCGCTCAGGGCGCAGGTCCACAGTTCGATCCCCTCGGAGTCGGTCTTGACCACATAGGGATACGGGCCGTACCCGTAAGGCCACCGGAAGTGGGAACTGCCGACCAATACGAACCCGCCGTCCGCTGTTTCCTGGGCGTCGTATAGGCGTTCCTCCCCCAGACCATCGTACCTCCTGGACCACAGCTCATTGCCTAGGGAATCGGTCTTCACGAGGTAGAAGTCCGTGCTCCGCTCAGGAGTCCAATCCGCACGGCCTGCGATCATGTAGCCGCCGTCCGCGGTCTCCTGTGCGCTCACACCGACCTCCCACTCCCGCAGTTCGCCACCTTGTCCGCCGAAACGCCCCGACCACTCCTCGTTGCCTGCGGCGTCCAGCTTCAAGGCGAACATGTCATGGCTGCCAGTCCCGCCGATGATGTAGCCCCCGTCACTGGTCTGACGCACGGTACTCGCGACGTCGGGCCCCACGACCACGAACGCTTTCGACCAAACGGTGTTTCCGACTGAGTCTGTCTTCACCACATAGGTCGCGACATTCGAGTCGCCGAATGACTCGGTGGTCCCAGCAAGGATGTATCCCCCGTCAGTGGTCTGCTGAACGCCGATCGCCCGTTCGTCTTCCGTGCCGCCGAAGGATCTGGACCAGACAACATTGCCAAGGGCGTCGGTCTTCAGCAATACCATGTCCTCCATGGTTGGCCCGTTGGGGTTTGTTGAAGTGCTAGCCAGTATGAATCCGCCGTCACTCGTCTCGCGCACGTCTGACCCGCGACAACCAGAGACGTTCTCGTAGAATCTAGTCCACACTTCGTTTCCCACGGCGTCGGTCTTGCACAAACACATACGAGGTTCTCCGCCGGCCGCCGGGCACCCCATCCAACCGGAGACGGCGAATCCATAGTCAGAGGTCTGCCGGACTCGGCCTGCCTCTCCGAAGCCTGGCTCCCCAAGGGCCGCACCCCAGTACGCAAGAGGTCCAGCCGAACACGCGAGTTTGACGCCCTCCCCCGTCTGCACCACCGCCCCGCCGACGGGATCCTGTGAGGCAATCACGCCCGGCTCAACGAAGGGGGTGTACTGATCGTAGACCCTGGAAACGCTGAGCGTGGCGGTCAGGATGGCGTCTTCCGCCGCGGACCGCAGCATGCCCACCACGTCGGGCACGGTGACTGGGGCAAGTTTGAGGTCGGCTAGGAACGGACACCCAGTCAACAGGGCGCACACGGTGAGGGTTGTGACGAGGCAGAGGGTCCGCTTGGTGGAGGTGAGCATGTCGACTCCTTCCCTGGGTTGTAAAACCCATCGACTGCACGGAGTTCGTCTGTCGTGCCGTTTACGAGCGCTACGTGCCCAGTCCCCCGAGAACCAGACGTGCTACATCTTACCGAGCGGTATCGAATCCCACATCAGTATTGTAGATGGGGTCACAGGATTCTGTCAACTGATGACTTGGGGGGGAGTCGCCGGAGAGCGAAGAGGCTCCGCGGAAGCGGAGCCCTACCGCGGTTCCGGTGTGCGTTGAGGTACCCCGTGGGAGGCGTGTCCGAGTTTGGAGTGCGGCATCACGATGCCGTTTTTCCCGCCCCGCATCACGATGCGGGCCACGTCACATGATGGGGGCAGCATCATACGATGCGGGCTTTCCCAAAGATCGCGGAGGGGCATCGTGATGCCCCAAAGCCAAAGCGGCATCGTGATGCCGCACTCCAAACCCGAACCTCGCCTTGGACGTTCTTTCGGTCTGCATCAGGATGGCGTGAAGGTCCTCCCCGGTCGATCAAGTGCGATTCCCCTGTGGATAAGCCCGTTACGTCCGAGGCATTGCGTGGTACTATGTAGGGAGGGACGCACCAGGTGAAAGTCTTTGGCCGGACGCGCCCAGGGGCCGTTGGCGAAACGGCACATCCGGGGCTGCGACAGGAGGGACGGATCCATGACTACACGCATCTTCTTGCTTGGGGTAGTGATTGCGGTCCTGGCGGGGTTGGTGGGCTGTCCGCCGGCTGGTGTCCGGTGGGCACGCATCATCGGAGGCGCCGGCACCGACACGGCGGAGGCGGTCATCGCGACGGCCGACGGCGGCTACGCGCTGGTGGGGGATACCGATACCGGGACGGGATCGAACGGCCTTGATGTCTACCTTGTGCTGTGCGACAAGAACGGCACCATGGTGGACTGGAACGTCATCGGCGGCGGAAACGAACACAGGGGCTACGACCTGCAACAGATGCCGGACAACGGGTATCTCCTCGCGGCCAGCTACCAAACCACTTCGGCTCCGGTCAATCACAAGTTCTGGCTGTTGCGGACCGACGCGGCGGCCTCTGTCACCCTGGCGCGGACCGAGGGAACCACGACCGCCGACGAAATCCCTAAGGCCGTCGATCAAACGGCAGACGGCGGCTACGTGCAGGCCGGCGTGCGGCTCGGCGCCACCACCACCAACCTCTATGTCGTCAAGTGGGACGCGGCCGGCACATTCGACTGGGACGCCGACATCGCCGGCGCCTCGGGCTTCGCGGTGCAACAAACCGCCGACCTGGGCTACATGGCAGCGGGATGGACGACGACCTTCGGTCCAGGCGACCGGGATATGTACCTCGTCAAGCTCACGGCGGCGGGGGTCCTAGACTGGTCTATGCCCTACGGGAGTACTGGCGACGAAGGCGCGGAAGCAGCCCAACAGACGGCGGACGGCGGCTACATCCTGGCAGGAGAATCGACGAGTTTCAGCACAGACGGCAATTGGGACGCCTACATCGTGAAGACCAACGCGGCCGGCGGGGTCCAGTGGACCCGAGTCATAGGGGGTCCCTATTTCGACGGGGCCAAGGACATCGCCCAGACGCCGGACGGCGGCTACATCGTCGTGGTCGAGACCTTCGTAGATGTGGCCGGCGTGAACCGCGACATTCAGCTCATCCGGCTCCGCGCCGACGGGTCAACGCGCTGGACGCGCACCTACGGCGGGTCCGGTCAGGACCGGCCCACTTCCGTGGCCGTGGCCCACGACGGCGGCTTCGTCATCGGCGGCTATACCAACTCCTGGTCCACCATCGGCGACATGGACATCTACCTCATCAAGACGAACCCCGGAGGATACGCCCCGGCTACGCCGAGCCCTTGAATGGGCTCCGCCCTGCGTTGGCTCCTATAGCTGCCAACCGGGGCGCTTCGCATACGACAGCAACCGGTTGGCATCGTCGTCCGCCGGGAACACCTCCTTCGCCGGATCCCAGGTCACGGTGCGCCCGAGTTGCATGGAAATGCCGCCGAGCAAGACGAGACTCATCGCCCGGTGCGCCGTTTCCACGTCACAGATAGGCCGTTTCCGGCTACGGATGCACGACAGGAAATTGCCCGAATGGCTGTGGCTCTCGTACAGCCGCTCATCGCTGGGCGTCAACGGCTCGTCCAGAATGCCCGCCGGGTCCGCCACGAGATGCTCGCGGTCAACCGCGATCCGCCCCTCGGTACCCACAAAGCAAGCCCCACCGACGTTGCCCACAGGTTCGCCTGGGTATGCGCAGGCGTGGACCACGACACCGCTCTCGAACCGGAGCACACTGTGTCCGTCTTGCATGCCCACTTCGACGGGCCCCGTGCGGTCGGACCCGACGCCCCATGCCACGGTGTCGTAGTGGTGGGGACCCCAATTGGGATCGCCGAAGGCGAACAGGCCACAGTGAGCATTGCCACCCGTGAACGCCTGCCAAGGACCAGGACCGACAAACAGATCCCAATCCAGGTCTTCCGGCACGGGCACGCCCTGATTGACGCCGTTCTGCAAACTCGCACGGAAACCGCCGCCCGGCCGATACGCGTAGACCTCTTTGAGTCTCCCAATCCGGCCATTGCGCACCAACTCGCACGCCCGCCGGAACTTGCCGCCATACTCGGACCGTTGTTGCGTGCCCGCCTGATAGACCCGGCCGTACCGCTTCACCGTTTCGACGAGGGTTCGGCCCTCCCGAATCGTCAAGGCAACGGGTTTTTCGCTATACACATCCTTCCCCGCCTTGGCCGCCAGCGTGGCCGCGTTGGCGTGCCAGTGGAAGGGAAGCGCCATAAGCACGGCGTCAATGTCGTCGCGCGCGATCATGTCGCGGAAATCGCGGTACGCCTCGCAAGACGTGAACTGGCCCGTCCCGGCCCTATCCGCATAGTACGCATTCACGCGCTTTTTGGCTTTGTCGCGCTTGCCCCGCCAAACGTCGCACACGCCCAGCACCTGTACTTCGTCGCGGCCGAGATAACCGCCTTGCACGTACGTCCACGCCCCGCCAAACAGGTGTCCCGACCCTTGTCCGCCGAGGCCGATGAACCCCATGCCAATACGTTCGCTCGGCGGCACGGCGCCCGCGCGCCCAAGCACCGATGCAGGGACGATCATGGGAGCCGCAACCGCCGCGGTCGTGTTCCTCAGGAAGCTTCTTCTGGTGATGCCTTTGGTTCCCATGACTAGTTGCTCCTCCTCTGCACGAATGCGTGGACGCCCTTTTTGTTCGACGCTACCACATCCAGCAACCCGTCCCCGTCCAGGTCGCATACCTCAAACTGCGTGCCCACGCCCGAGTCGTTGTCAATCTCACGCATCACGAATCTGACCTCGCCCGCCTGCGGCCGTTGCAGTTCAATCCAGCATAGAATGGCCGGCTCATCACTCCCGGGGTCGTTCCCGTTATGGGCGCGATAGCGTTTGCCGGTGACCAAGTCCATCACGCCGTCATTGTTCATGTCCGCCAGAATCAAGGCGTGCGTCTGCGAGATGCTCTTGTCGATCTCGTGTTGCTCGAACGAAACCACGCCATTCTCCGACCGCTGCTCGAACCACCAAATCCCGTATTCATGGGCCGAACTGCTCACAATGTCGCTGTCACCGTCCCCATCCACGTCGTACACAACCAGGTCGGCACATGCCGGACCAAGCGACGCCTTGTGGAACGTCCAATCGCGCCGAGAACGGTCCTCGGGCGCCTCCCACCAGCCTCCGGTGCCGATGAGGTCGATGCGCCCGTCTCCGTTCACATCGCCCATGCCCAGGCCATGGCCGAATCGCTCAAATTCGGGCAGTTCCTGCGTCACCGGGAACGCGTGCCATTCCGCCTTCTTGTTGTCGCGTGGTTTGAACCAGGTGATTCGCTTCGCCATAGCAAACACAGGCAAGGGTTGGCCATCGCTCAACAGGTCGCCGAAGATGGGCGTTTCTCCGCAGGCCGAAGGGGCCAGGGGGTGCTGCTCCCAATGGCCGGCCGCCTCACCCGGATTCCGGTACCAATGCGCGGGCGCGGCCGGAAATCCGACCACGATCGAGTCCATCCAACCGTCCTGGTCCACGTCCTTCGTGAAATTGGCGAAGCACTGACTGTAGCCCTTCTGGGCGTCGTAGGTTTGGGGAGGCCGAATCTCGCGTACCTGCCAATCCGGGGCCATGTAGCAGACGTCGCCCACCAGGATGTCCTTGTGTCCATCGCGATTGACGTCCGCAACGGCCACCCCCTCGGATCGGAACTGCTTGTCCACGACGACTCGCTCGAACCGTACCTGTTCCCCCGGCACCGGAGTCGCCGTCGCCTTGCGGACGATCTCAGCCACGGCCTGTTCGACTTCTGGTGAAACGCTTGCCTGCTTCACCTTCTCAAGCATCGCCAGCGCGTCCGCACGTTCCATGTCCACATGCGCCGCGATCCGCGACCAAGCCATGGCCGCCTCCGCGACAATGTCACTCTCCTCCAGATGCGCCTCGGCGCATTTCAGGGCGTCCGTCGTGTGACATCCACCAAGTGCGCCAAGGAGAAGTTTCTTCTCATCGGCACGTGTGGCCACGGTAATGGCCCGTTGCAAGGCCTTCCCCCGAACCGTCTCCTCCAACGCATCGCCCGAGGCCAGCCGCGCGATGCCACGCAAGGCCAGGACGCTCTGCGTGAGGTCTTGCGCCGTCTCCGCCACGGTAAGCAGATGCTCCACGGCGCCCGGGTCTTTCGAGTCGGCCAAGGCGCGCACCGCGGCATCGCGCACGGTTGCGTCGTCGTCCAACGCCCGGCCAAGCGCCTGCACCATCCGCGGGTTCCGAAACTCCCCGCACACGCGCAACAACGCGCACCGGAGTTCGGGATTCCCCTTCTCCAGGCGAGAGAGCACAGTTTCGACAAACGGCTCCGGCGCGTCGAGTTTACGTCCCAACGCTATCAGCGCGCGTTCCGCTTCCCCGCGTTCCTTCGCTTCTTCGGCGTCAGCGGCGCACGTACACAGCAGTTCCGTATCGGAAGCGTCACCGACCTCCGCCAACGCAAGGGCCGCCGCCCCACGAACACCGCCGTCCCCGTGTCGAGCCAACTCGCGCAGCACCGGCACCGCGACCGGCTCGCGCCGATCACCCATGGCAATAGCCACCGCCACGACCACGGCCGCTTCATCCCCCTGCGCCAACGCCTGCAACGCCGTCGGCACGTCCGGGGTGTTCAACTGTGCCAGAGCCTCCGCCGCCTGGGCACGTTCAGTCTTCGATCCGTGCGCCGCCATCTCGGCGAGGGCGGGAACACTCGATCCGTCCCCGATGAGCGAAAGCGTCGCGATGGCCGTGCTCCGCGCCTCCGGGTCGTCGTTCTTCAGCATGGCCGCCACGGCCGGCGCTGCGGCTGAATCACCACGTTGCCCCAGCGCCTCGATCAGGCCAACCAGGACCCCTTCCGGCACGCGCGCGATGATCGACGAAAACGCTTGAGTTGCCTCCGCGCCATCTATCTCCCGTACAGCAGGCAGTGCCGCCGCCCATCCCGCGGGGGTATCCTTCAGCAAGGCCGACACTGCGATGCCCGCCGCCTCGTCGCCGCCCGTCAGAATCGTGCCGCGAAGCGCCGCCGTGACCTGATGGTCTTGCGCCGCCGCAGGGAGTATTTCCCCGTACAACGCGTGGGCCGCCTTCTCATCCTCGGCGCAAAGCGACTCGGCGCAATGCAACAGCCCCTCCAGCACGGCCGCCTCGAACACTCCTTCAACCCCGCCGACCAATGTCGCCTTCAGTTGCTTGATGGCCACCGGGCCACCGATTCGGCCCAGCGCCAAGGCCGCCGCCGACGCCATGACGGGATTCTCGTCCCGCAGCAACGCCGCCACCAGCGGCGCCGACTCCGCGTCGCGGCGTCGCCCCAGCGATTCCGCGATACCCATCTTAGCCGCCCCCGACGTCGCGCCCAGCGCGTCCCGCAACGCGGTCACCGCTTCCGGATGAGGCATGGCCTCAAGCACGAGGCGGGCCGCATGCGACAGCTTCTCGTCGGTAAGCGATTCCGCCAGCATGGGGATCTGTTCCCGCGTGGCAACCGCCCGCAGTTGCTCGAAGATCCATGCTTTGTTCGCCGTCCCTTCGGAAACGGCAAGCATCGCGCTCAGTCGGTCCCGCTCGTCCATGTCCGGCCGCCAGACGGGCGTCTCGCCAACTTTGTCGCCGCATGGCCCCGCCAACGTGATGGCAACGACGTTGATCACCGCCTGGTGCTGCGTGTTCTGCACCTCAACGGCGGCCAGCGGCACGTCGGGCCGTGGGTTCGGCACCGACATGCGCCAGAACCCGATCGGCTGCTGCCCATCCCCGCGCAGAAACGCGTCGGTGTGCGCCTGTGCCGCGAACGCCACCGGCCCCGGCATCCACCAATCCTGGATGTTCAGCCCGCCGAAAAGCTCGATCTCCACGCGCTCCCCGTCGGTGTATTCGATCACATACGCGCCGATCTTCTCGCCACTATGCTCGGTGTAGTGCAGAAAGTGGAGGCTGCCGCACTTCGCCCCGTCCAATCCTAAGCGCACTTTCTGCTGCGGCTGGACGGAGAGCCGGGTTCCCGGCACCTGGAACTCAATCCCGTCCACCGTCTTTGCCCCCGGCGCCAGGTTCGGGAAGCAGGCCGTCAGAACGGCCTGCGCCTGCGGTCCCAGATCTACGGGGCGCGACTCCTGGCCTGCGGCCGTGCTCGCCATCATCCCCAAGCTCAGCAATAGGGCGCCCATGATGCTCCATCTCAACTCGCGCATAGCGTACCTTCCAATGTTGCTTGTTGCGTCCATTCCCAGGCGGTGTTTCGTACGTGTCGAAACCGCGGCTTCAGAGACCCACTTCAAGACGCCTGAGCATAGCGTCGTCCGGCCGGAATCTCCAGCCAACATGTGGGGGTCTGACGACACGCTTGAGGGGACAGACACGAAGGTGGTCCTGTAGTCGCCCAGAAGCTTAAACTTGAACCCTCGGATAGGGCGATTCATACTCAGCTTGAATCAGATTTCCCTGCAGCCCAACGCCGTGACTTCGGGGCACAACAGAGGGGACTTCGGCATGAAGATTGGCATGTACAGCGTGACCTATCGGGGCGTTTGGTATGACGGTCCGGAGATCAGTATCTTCGATCTGCTTCCCCTCGCCAAAGAGCAGGGCTGGGAAGGGGTCGAACTCGACACGGAGCGGCCCCATGCAGCGCCGATGGATCTCTCATCCGATGACCGAAAACGGCTCCGTGATTTGGCCGGTACCTTGGACCTGCCGGTTTGTGCGGTTTCGCCGAACTGCGACCTGTCGAGCCCCGTGCCCTCCCACCGCGACGCGATGATTTGCTACGTGCGGGAATGCATCAAGCTGGCCCACGACCTCGGTTCACCCATCTGCAAAATCTTCGCAGCATGGCGCGGCATCACCATTCGCGACGGCATTGGTACCTACGACGAGACCTATGCGCGCAATCCGTTCCCTTACTGGAAGGGCGACCGCTGGGACTTTGTGGTGGAAGGGATTCGTGAGCTTGCGGCCATGGCCGAAGACTGCGGCGTGGTCCTCGCCATGCAGAATCACGGACCCGACGTCATCACGACCTATGCGGAAGTGCTCCGCATGATCGAAGAGGTCGGATCGCCCGCGTTCAAGGGTTGCATGGACATCAACATTGAGCCCGACCCGGTCTGCGAAACGGCGGAACACGCCCAGAAGATGGCTCGCGAGTCGGGTGCCCTACAAATCCATGCCCACTGCAACGGCGAGTTTGCGCGAACGGAAGACGGGACGGTCGAGCTCGCCGCATCGGGCTATTTCGACGAGCGGTTCTGGGAACGCCGCATCGCCTATCCCGCCTACGTGGATGCCCTGGTCAAGGCCGGCTACAACGGCTACATCAACTGGGAGTTCTGCCATCCCGCCAAGAAGGATGGCCAATTCGCCGGGATCGACTACGTCCATGAGCAAACCGCCATGGCGTTGGACTATCTGAAACAGCTTCGCGCAAAGGCCATGGCCTGAGCGGCTGCCACCGGCCACCGCTGTTTGCCATGAACGAACTCAGAAGGGGATCACGGCGGCACACTTGGGTAGGCGCAGGCCCCGCTCCGGGGCAAACCGCGGCCCCGGCACTCCCGTGAGAGAGGAAGATCCTCGTTCACGTGTGCTCCCATTCACGCCCCGCCGGGCGCCCATTGCGTCCACCGCCCAGCGCCGCTATGATTGGCCGACGGGAGTCCAGAGCGACAGTAGACGAAGGGGGACGGGGAATGATGATTGGCTGGCTGGTTTCGGGGATCTTTACGTTGGTTTGGCTGGCGCTGCTCGTGCACTGTGTGCGCAGGAGGGCGTTCTATCCTCTGTTCGACAAGGCGACCAAGGCCGTCTGGCTGCTTGGGTTTCTGCTGTTCAATCCCTTGCTCATGCTTGGCTACGTGCTGTTCGGCATGATCCCTCGGCCTCCCGAACCGGGCACGCGCCCGGGACGCCTGAAGCTGATCAGGGCCTTGGCGTACGCGTGGATCGTGCTCGCCATTCTGCTTGTAAACACCCGCGCCTTCGGCCCGCCCGCAACTCCGCGAACCATGACGCTTGACCCGAAAGGAGCGGTCGTTCTTGAGTCGGGCAAGGGCGCTCTGGAAGCAGGAGCCCAGATCGGCGTCTTGTTGGCCGAGACCAACAAGAGCGTCGGCACAGCCGCAGGCCATTCCGAAAACGACCGGCTGTCGGCATGCATCATCCGTATCCGATGCGATGACCCGCACCCGCTGCTCGACGCCGCGGCGCGAAAGCTCCAGATCATGCTCGTGAACGAGTCGTCTGTGTGCGAGCGTGTGGCCTACTACCCCTTTGGGCAGGAACCACCCATCGGCGATCCCCTCGCCGACGTGTTCGTGACGCTGGCGGAGGCCGACCTGAGCGTCCTTCCGTTGCCCGCGGGACGTCGGATACGCGGGACCCTCGTCTGGGCGGCCGGCACGGCACCGTACCGGACCCCGTCGTTCTACTCCGACCCCACGTCGCTGCCAGTGATCGAGTTCAACATGAACGGCAGGTTGGATCACAAGAGCCTCTTCCACGGCATCGAACTGGGTTCCGCGAGATACCAGCAGGCCGCGCGCAACATTGCCCAAAGTATCGCCGAACCGCTGGTGAAGAGTTTCGACGAGTGGGGGGCGAAGCACGGAGTCATGCCCGAGTTGCCCGATGTTGTGCAGGGCACGTACAGTCCGCCACCCGCACTCCCGATTATCCCGGCCGACGCGGAAGTGTTGGAGTCCGGCTTCGGCACGCTGATACACAATTCCACCGTGTGGCGGTTCGAGGACGAGCGTGGTGACGATGAACTACTCAGCGCCCTTGTCAGTCAACTCACCGAGGACGGCTGGAAAGGGCAAGCCAGCGCCAGTGTGCCGAGTCAACGTATGAAGCGGGGCGACGAGTCCATCCACATCTGCCGTGAACTGCCTATGCCCGTGACCCCTTCCCCATCGCCGATTGTTGTGAATTCGACCGTGACGTCGCCCGTACCGGTCTACGTGCACTACCAACGCAGGTTCAGCGACGACGAAACGGCAGCCGCCATGGACGCGATCTTGGCGAGTGCGGACATCGACACGCTGCTCTTGTTCGAGGGCCTCTTGCGCATCGGCAACCTGGGGGACCGTCTGATGGATCGCCTCGAAGGCGGGGTCCCGTCCACGACGGGCGGATTGTTCAAACTGGTTCAATTCTACAAAGATCGAGGTGACGACGACCATGCACGCAAGGCCCTGCTCCGGGCGCGCGTGATGCAGTACCTGAGCATGTCAACGAACCAGCACCAGAGCGCCATCAAGCGGTTGGCCGAGGAACTGGGCGACCCCGAGTTGGCGGAGGCGCCACTCGATCCACAAGTGTGCCGTGACATGGGATTCCTGGACAGGGCCGAGATGACCTTCCCCGCGACCCTTGAGCGCGACCTCAACGAGCCCTTGGTCCTGTTCTCGGTCGACGAGGACGGAGCGATGCACACCATCGCCTACCGCGTGCGTCCAGCGACCGGTCCGAAGCACCTCGGCGAGTTCACCTACGCATGCGTGAAGTCTTCCGGCGGCAGTCGTTCGTCCAGCCGCAGCACTCCCACGAGTCCGGACCACGTGTTCCACGACGAGTTTGAAGGCGCCTGGCTGTTCGTCGACGTGAAGCCGCTCGGCGACGGCCGATTCGAGTTCACCGTGCGCGACCAGGATTAGGGGCGTCGACTCACGGGGAAGGGGGCAGTAGTCGTGTTCCGTCTCAAGAGAAGAGTTCCTAACCACGAAGCGCACGAAGCGCGCCGGGACGGCGCGTACACGAAGGGCGTGTCAGAGACGGAGCAGGAGTGAAACCGGGGACTGTACCAAGGGAGCGAGTCTTCGAGCGAGACGGGAC
This sequence comes from bacterium, assembly GCA_024231375.1. Next base: position 13,698 of record JAAEQP010000641.1, read on the forward strand.
TGTCCCCAGGCTTTCGCGGACCGCAAGATGGGATGCGCACTGAGCACTATCGACACTCGGCGTCAGGGAATCACCATGACTGAACATGGAACTGCCAGTTGGCTTGCGACTGTGCTGCTTGTAGGATGTGCGGCCGTGATGATGCCCTCCGCATCGGCCACGATGGGCGTGGACGTGTACGTCTGGGAAAGGGCACCGGAGCTACAGGCCACCTTGGCATCGGTCCGAAAGTGTGGCGAACTGACGCCCAGCGACGCGGAACGACTCCTCTCATATCTGAACATGCGGGACGGCGAGTTGGCGGCAGCCGTCGCGTTCATCGTGGGGGAATCCCAAGGCTATGACATCGCCCTGTGCGACGTACTGGCGGGTCGGTTCGAGCCAGAAGGCTTCGCACAGGGATATGCCACTGTGGCGCTTCTGAAGAAGGAGTCGCGGTGGAAGTCGGACTCGGGGAAGGTCAAGGCGTTCCGTGCTCTACTCGCAGACCCCAATCCGTATGCTCGGATAGAAGCCGCCAAGGAGATCGCGAGGATCGACATCGATCAGGGCATGGAGGTCCTGGAGAGGCTTGCTCAGACCGACGAGGACGACCTGGTGCAATCAGCGGCAGCTAGAGCGCTCTACGAAATGGGTGGCCCCGACCTGGAAGGCAAGCGATGGGCACTGATGGGTTTCGCGCGGTACATGCAGTTGGTTGACATTATCGAGGGAAGATGCTTCATGGAGTATGACATGGTCTGGGAGAAGCTCCCCAAGGAGTTGAGCCAGATCCTGTCCGAGGTACGGGAAACGAGGCAGATCTCCGAGTCACAGGTCGATGCCCTGAAGGGATGGATCCAGCATAGCGACCATGTGCTGCCGCGAGTCCGATTGGTGGCATCGGCAGCGGTCTTCGCCCACCTAGAGGAACCGAACCCTTCCTTACGCAAGGAGCTGGAGCAGGCCGTCGGTGAGGCTAGAGCCGACAGCCTACCGTACGCCTTCGTGCGGATGGCCTTGTTGAAGGATGAATTCCGTGACAAGCCGATCACCGAGAAGGTTGAGGCGCTTGAGCCGTTGACAAAGGACGTGAATTGGTACCTGCGAGCAGAAGCGGCCAAGGAGATAGCGCGCATCGACCCCGACAGAGGCAAGGTTCTGCTCAGACGCCTTCTCGACACGGACAAGAGTCTCACGGTCCAAGGTGAATCGGCACGGTTCCTGGACAAGATGGGCGAACCCACCCCGTTCGGCGCCGCTCACCGGCACCGCTGGGATTCGAATTCCTACTACACCGCGATTCTGAAGAGCGTCGAAGGCGAGCCGCTGTGGTGATCTGACAGTCGAACGGAGACTGTACCAAGGGAGCGAAGCGAGACGCGACGGTGGAGCTGTTGAGGAAGTCCCGGGCGGCCGAAGACTTCAACTCCAACCCAGAC
>JAAEQP010000642.1 GCA_024231375.1 bacterium
ACGCAGGACAGTCCACTCGTCGATGCCGGTAGCGATGCGGCCGCTCGACTTGGCTTCGACGCCTACACCACGCGGTTGGACGGCCAGGACGATGCCGGCCAGGTCGATATTGGGTTCCATTACCCGGGGCAGGGCCGATACCAACTGCTGGTCAGTGTGATCGGTGGACATGGAACCGTCACGCCGATGTCCGGGTACTATCATGAATTTGCCGAGGTGGCCTTGACGGCCACGCCCGATGCGGGCTACCGCGTCAGGGAGTGGATTGGCACCGATGACGACCCCGGTTGGAGTCAAAACGCGATTGTCGTCACCATGGATACGGGTGACAAATTCGTCATGATCGAATTTGAAGAGAACAAGACACGCAGTATTCTCGTGCCGCAAGAGTTCAACACGGTGGAAGAAGCCGTCCAGGCGGCCAGCCCGGGCGATACCCATATCATCCTCAGCGCTGGCGTGCACTACGTGAGCAATCCGGACGGCATCGATTTGCAGCAGAAGGCCGTGCGGATCATGTCAACGGATCCCAACGACCCGAATACCGTGGCCGGCACGATCATCGATTGCGGTGGCGGCAAGTTCACGCCCAAGCGGGCGTTCCACTTCCAGCGCGGTGAAGGCAGCGAGACCTTGATTACCGGCGTGACGATCCGCAATGCCTATTGGATTGGGGGTGTGGGAATCACTGGAGGCGTCCCTGGTTACTTCGTACCGCAAGGTGACAACGAAGTCGATCCGGAGAGCGATGCTTTCCAGCAGGCGTCGGGTACCGATGCCAGCGGTATCGCCTACGGTGGTGCGATTCTCTGTGAGAACGGCAGTTCTCCGACCTTCCGGAACTGTGTGATCGAGGATTGCGGGGTGGTTGCCGCCCAGGGTGGCGACGGCATCAACGGGTTCGGCATTTACTCGGAGGATTCGGATGAGCCGGGCCAGTGGGGTGGCCACGGCGGCAGCGGCCAGGGCGACAGTTTCGGCGGGGCGCTGGCGTGTCTCAGCGGCAGCAAGCCGACGCTGATCAACTGTACGATTCGCAACTGCTTCGCCCGCGGTGGTCTGGGTGGCGACGGCGGCAACGGCAGTAACCCGAACGACGGCTCCGGCTGGGAAAGCAACGGCGGCGACGCCGGCGATGCCATCGGGGACGGTCACGGTGGCCCCGTCTACTGTGCCGACGGCAGTGACGCGATCTTCCAGGATTGTGTATTCGAGAACAACGAGGCGACGAACGGTTTCACGGGCACTCCCGGTTCGGCTGGGCCGGGTGGTGACCTGCCCGATGACTATGGTGGGGCCGCGTTCCCGGGCTTCACCGGCCAAACCATCTCTTTTGGTACCATCGTTGGTGGAGCCGTCCATCAGGACAACGCCAACCCCACGTTCGAGAATTGTCGATTCGTGGAAAACGAGGCCTACGCGTTGATTCCATTGGTCACCTTCTTCGGCCTTTACGAGGACGAGGAATCAGAACTGCCGGTGTATACCCGGGGCGGCGCGATCTATGCGGCGCCGGGTAGTGCCATTTCGCTCGACGGTTGTGAGTTCAGCCGCAACATCAGTAGCGCGATCTACGCCGAACACAACAATGCCATCGACTTCAACGACTGTGTGTTCAGCTTGAACGAGGCCAACGGCGACAACGTTGACGCCGTGGCCTTCCGCTCTACCGTCATCATGACGGACGACGGCGGGTTCGAAGTCGTCCCGACGTTCGACGTCAGCGGATTGCCGACGGACTACGCCGGTGGTGCTCTCTTCGTTGGGCCGGATTGCCCCGAAGTGCTCCTGCGCGACTGTGCTTTCTACAGCAACATCGCCACGGGCGGTGGCGGTGCCGTCCGCCTGATGAGCGATGCGGAATTCATCGACTGCTCCTTCTCAGGCAACAAGGCCGGCGAGGACGGCGGGGCCCTGGAGGCCCTCTTGGATTCCGGGGATCCGGAGAATCCGATTGTCTTGCAGGTGAATCTCGAACGCTGTAGCTTCGGGGGCAACACGGCGATCCAAGGCTTCTATGGCATGGGCGGTGGGGTGCACCTCGAAGACTTCGAGGCGACCATTACGGACTGCTACTTCCTGGGCAACCGGGCCAAGAGTGGCGGCGGTCTGTTCCTGACGGCCGGCACCGTGGAACTGGCCGGCGGCAGCATCAGCGGCAACACGTCCCTCGGTGGCAGTGGCGTCGATACCCAACTGGATCTGCAGACCTCATCCGCTGCGATCAACTTCAGCGACGTAGGGCTCTCGGGCGAACTCGATGTCCTCTATTTCCACCGGGGCAGCTTCCAGCGGGAAGAACCCGAGCAAGGCGTCGATGTCGGCGGTGGCCTGGTGCTTGCCGCCTCGAACGCGACCATTGAAGACTGCATGTTTACCGGCAACAACGCCGGCGGACTCCAGGGCTCCGGCGGCGCCATCAGCTTCTACGGCGGCTACGTCGACCATCGCGTGAGGAACTGTCTGTTCCTCGACAACCAAGCCAATCGCGAAGGCGGGGCGATCTGGGCGGGTCTCTACGCCGCCCCGGTGATCGAGCAAAGCACGTTTGGCAAGAACAGCGCTGAGCGGCTCGGCGGTGCCATTGCCTGTGACTGGGACTCCGATGTGACGGTGCGCGACAGCATTTTCACTGAGAACGTCAATCTGGCGATTAGCGAACTCGATTTCGGCAATTCGGACGTCACGCACAGCTTGTTCTACGCAAATCCGGACGGTGATTACGGCGTCTTCGACAGCGCGAGCAAAGAGACGGTTACGTTGCCCGGCGCCGAGCTGGATGCGACCAATATCGATGCGGACCCGCTGTTCGTCGAAGGTCCGCTCGGGCGGGTCTATCTCAGTCAGGCGGAGGCGGGGCAGGACAGCAACAGTCCGGCCGTCGATGCCGGTAGTGACTTGGCCGAGAACGTCAGTCTGGCTTCGCTCACGACACGCACGGATGGGATACCGGATATCGGTGTGGCGGACCTGGGCTTCCACTTCTCCGACCACACGGATATGCCGAAGTTCACCCTGACGGCCGAGGTCGTCGGTGGTCACGGCGCGATCAGTCCGATGCAGGGCGAGTTCTTCATCGGGACCTCCGTTGCGGTCACGGCCACCCCGGAATCGGGTTGGCGCATCGCGCAGTGGACTGGAACCACCGACGACGCCTCCAGCAAGACGGAGAACCTCGTGGTCATCGGCGCGGACCAGCACGTGACTGTGGCCTTCGACCAGCCGAAAACCATCGTGGTCGGTAGCCATCCCGGCGCCACGACGATTCAGCATGCCATCGACCTGGCCGAAGACGGCGATACCGTTTTG
>JAAEQP010000643.1 GCA_024231375.1 bacterium
CGAGTTCTCGGTCTTGGCGATGATCAAATGGTGAAACCTTCATGACATCTCCTCCTTCAGGTGTTCCCATCCAGCCAGTGCTTCTCGCAACGCTCGGCGGGCATGGAAAACGTCCGACCGGGCCGTACCAACGGGGATCTTGAGGATCGTTGCCACTTCGTCGTGCGAGTATCCCTCTACATCAAACAACACAACCGCCTTTCGCCTACGTTCCGGCAGTGACGCCAGGGCCACTTCCAGGGCGGCGTGAAACTCACGCTTGGTTGCCAGTCCATCAGGCCCCGGACCGTTGTAAGGAGTCTGCGGTGGAACCTGTTCCGTCGTCCTCACCTTGCGCCGCCGTCTCCGGTCCGTCGCGGCGTTGGAGACGATTCTCATGAGCCATGGACCAAACGGCCGACTCGAGTCGTACCGGCCCAAGTTGCGTAATGCGGCCAGGAACCCGTCCTGGGCCGCATCATCGGCGTCGGCCTCGTTGCCAAGTACGGCCCTCGCCACTCGTCGAGCCTGTCCTGCGTACCGTTGGACCAACTCGCCAAAGGCTTCACGATCTCCGGCAAAAGCGCGAACCGCAAGTTCGGCGTCCTCCAATCCCCTATTGCTACTACGCACGGCAGGGTTCTCGTGTTGACCAGCGGAACCGTCAGTGCCGCTTTTTTGCTTCACACTTCGCCAAGGCCGAGGGTGGTTTCAACGGGTCGGAGTGCCTCGATCACGAACTGGATGTGTTCGTCCAGTGGGAGGTCGGCCTGTTCCGCGCCTTGCCGAACCTCATCACGGTTCACTGCCCGCGCGAA
>JAAEQP010000644.1 GCA_024231375.1 bacterium
AATATCGAACACGCCCCGAGCGTTGCTGGCGCGGATGCCACGCGTCGGAAGATGCAACGGGACGAGGTGTTCGAAGCCCGAAGAGGCGATCTGGATCCAACGTAGCCGACTCATGTCATCAAGGTTTGCCGGGGGCACACCACAAAGAAGAACGTCTTTGTCGGCCAACAAGGTCGTGGGACGCTTCACGCGTGCTTCCACGATGGGATCGCACACGTCCACCGACACGCCCGGTAGGGCCCGCAGGGTTTCCAACGCCGGTTCATAGACCGGCACGTCCACAAGGATGTTCGTCATCGGTTCAGTTTCTCGTCCATCTCAGCCAGATTCTTCCCCTGCACGCTGTTGAACTCGCCACTCCCGGGAATGAAGGGAAAGCGCGCTTTGGTTTCCTCGGTGAGCACGATGCCCAGGCCGGGCGTCTCCGGCGGCAAGACGAACCCGTCTCGCATTTGAAATGCCTCACCGATGATCTCGCCGTGCAAGGGCCCGTAGTCCGGCGGAACCTCGACGATGCTGGTGTTGGGGCAGGCGAACGCTACGTGGACATTCTGCATGAGCGAACCTCCAGCGCCCCAGG
>JAAEQP010000645.1 GCA_024231375.1 bacterium
AACCCCAACGTTGCATAACTCGGATCGATTTCCGTCACGCCGCAGGGCGTAGGCGGTCGAGCATTCCGAGCAGTTTCTCTTTCACTATGCTTCCTCCGCTGATGGTCAGGGTGAGTCTGCCGCTTGGTCGCGTCAGTCGCCCGGCGCGCCGCAATAGCGTCTTGCGTACCGTGCCGACCTGCTCGAATATCCATAATGCCGCACGGTTGTCCGTCGTGCTGCGGGATGGCGCCACCGTCCGCATCTGCAATTCGCGAACCAGATTGTGGGCAAAGAGCCCGGCCAGCAGGTACATCTGATTCCCAAGACGCCGACGCACCGGCACATGCCCCATCGCGCAATGTGTCTTGAGTTCGCCGAAGATCCCTTCCTGCGCTCCGCGGCCCTCGTGAAACCGCAGGACCGTGCCTACACCGACACACTTGTTGGTGATGATCACCTTGAACTCGCAGCCGTACTCATACGGCACGAACAGATCCAACTGAACCGAGCCCTTCTGCTGCTTCTTCGCCCGGGTGCGGACGAACACGAACCGATACGCTTGCTCCCAGCACTT
>JAAEQP010000646.1 GCA_024231375.1 bacterium
CTCCCGGTTTTCTGGCGCGCTGCGCAAGTTGTCCCAGTGGTTGCAATGCCACCAGGCACAAGGATGGACCGGGTCTGACCGTCTCTTGTCGGTTGCCATCGCCCTCAGAGGACTGCAGGATACCCTCGCGCTGCGTTGCTGGTCGGACGTGCAGTGGAGACAGTTGGTCCGGGCGTTCGGCACGCTCGACCTCACGGGTCGGGATCGGGTTGGTACCCCCCAACTGTTGCTGTCGGTTCTGTCGCGTGCGAGCCTGTTGCTCGGCGCCCTCGTCGACTCCTGGATTCCCGTGCGGATGCACCACACGGAGGCGCGCACCATCAGGTGCCGGAGGTGCGGCACCTTCACCACCACCGAGCGCTGCAAGGGAGAGCGCTCAAACAACGTGGTTCGGTTGAAGACCGATCCGGCGGGTGCCGTGAACCTGCAAGACCTGATGAAGCCCCCATTGATGCAACACGCGTGCCCATACTGCAAACTGACAGCTTTCGCGCGCATCCTTCCCTGGATCCACCCCGAGACCATGCAGATTGTGTTCAGCATGCCAACCCCTCAAGATGGGGAGCGTTCGAACCCGGATTTTGTCGTACCGCCCACCCTGCGGTCGCAACCCGACGACGCGGAGTTCGAACTGCGAGCCGTTGCGCAGTACAGCGGCTGGCACCGCGCCGCCGTCTGGGCGGGCGGCCGGTGGCAGCTGGCGGACAACGAGGTTGTGGTCGACTTAGGATTAGGGTCAGGGTCATGGATCCCCCTCATGTATCCCGCGGACTTCGCGGTCACCACGCTGTTCTATGCGCGGCTGGGGGTTCCGTCGCCCGGATCCCCCCTGACGGGGCTGGAGAACGTGGGAGGCATGAGC
>JAAEQP010000647.1 GCA_024231375.1 bacterium
CGAGCACAACAAAGAGCGACAGCGCCGCCAAGTAGTTCGCCATGATCTTCGCAGCACCGTCCATCGGCCACACGCACACGCCTGTCGGAAGCAAGCGCGCAAACGCACTGACGTTCATATTGGACATGGACGGCATGAACCCATGCAGCACGCTCGACTTGCCCTCGGCGTCGATGATCAGCAGGTCCACCGTCTGCATGAAGTACAGCACGGACTTGCGGATGCCGTACATCGTGTCGCGCGACGACGTGAACAGCTGCCACAGGACATATGCAACAACGAGCACGGCTGCGGCGACGATGCCGGCCCACATCCACCCGCCATGCCCGCACTCTGATGCTGGGATGCACGTGGACGTGCCGAAGGCCTCGGACATGCCAGCAAGGCAGGCGCCACAGAACGGAACGGAGTTGTTGCGGCCTGCGACACACGCTTCGTTCCATAGACACGTCTTGGTGCGACAACAGTAGCCCTGCGAAGGCGAAAGGCGCGCGAATGAGTACAAACCCAATCTACACAGAAGCATGCACTCAAACAAGAAGCGGAACAATGCGGATCACCTCGGGACACATCAGCGCCACAACATCGTTTGTTGAGTACAGAATCCCTTGCATTCCATTCTGGGTCAACACTCTGTCGCCCCCAGTGCACCGAGCGTGAACGCCGCACGTGCGGCACTCGGCTTGGGGCGACACACTGTACATGTCGTCGCTGCACTGCACACACGCGAGCCCGGCGCTGCTGTTCACCAGGGGCGCGCCGAGGGGGCAGCTGACGCCCGCGCCAGCATCGATCGCCGCGCCCGCAAGCAGCATCACGCCCGTCGACTCGTCGGTCAGGGCCACTTCGGAGCCGGTGATGATCATGCGCGTGTTCCGCAGGGTGGCCAGCTGCGCAACACCAGCACGATTCCCAGAGAACACGCACCCGCGGGCGTGAACGGTCGCGTCTTGCGCATACAGACCGCCGGCCATCGCCACCACGGAGTTGTTCAGCATGCGCACAGACTCGAGCGACACTGGATGCGCCCCGTCAACAAACAGCGCGCCAGCCGTGGACGGTGCCGTGTTCGATTCGAACGCCGTGCTCTCGACGGTCCACGCGTTCTGTCCTGCAGCAGCGCTCCCAATCAAGTGCAGCGCGCCAGTCGTTTGCAAGC
>JAAEQP010000648.1 GCA_024231375.1 bacterium
CGTCATCAAGACGATGGTGGATCGGCCGATCTCGAGTCGGGCATCCACATCGAGCGTGGCGGACTCGACCTTCACGCCGTTCACGCGCGTCCCGCTCTTGCTGCCCAGGTCGACCAAACGCCACTGATCCCCCTCGGGACGGATCACTGCATGCTCTCTCGAGATGGTTGGATCCTCGAGGCGAAGGTCGGCGTTGTCCCCTCGGCCGATGATGACGGGACGGTCCGGCGCGTCGGCGGGATACTCCTTCTGGGTATGGAGGTTCATGTCGATGCAGGTGGGCACAATGGTCGGGCTCGACCCGTGGGCTTCGCACTGTTCCTTCAAGTACTGATTCCCAACGAACCCGGTGGCGCACATGGTGCACATGTCCCAGATCCAGTTGAAGTACGTCATCTTGTAGAAGAAACTGGTCGTATAGGGTTGCCGATTCCACACCGCATCGTCGATGTCATAAATCATGCGCTTGTTGAATAGGCGGATGAAACGTTCGAACAAGGGCGGCCCCACGCCGCACGGGGCTACGGCCCCGCGGAACACGATGGCGTCGGCCCCGAAGATGTGGCGCAGTTGGGCCACCCGCCGCACCGCCACGATGAGGCACCAAATGCCCTTGGTGAATTTGCTGCCATTTGTCCACAGCCGTTCGAAGAGTTCGACCGAACTGGGCAGACATACCACGCAGGTATGCCCTTCCCGTTCCAGCATCTCGGCGAACGTGATGACCCGGTAGCGAATGGCTGCGATTTTGCGCGTGGATATGCCGAAGAAGACGACTTTCATAGCTACTTCGTGGGGTCGTGCGAGGTCAGATACTCACAGAGCGCCTCGCGCCAATCGGGCATGGAATCCAGCCCTTGGGCTCTGAGATGGGTGTTGTCGAGCACCGAGTACTCGGGACGCTGCACCGGCGAGGGGAAGTCCTCCTGAGTAGCCTCTAGAAGGCCGACCTCAGTCTTGGTCTCCTCGAAAATGGCCTTCGCAAACTCGAACCACGAACAGGCCCCCTGGCATGTGGCGTGATAGAGACCCGGTTCGGCCTTCTCGGCGATTGTCCGAAGCTGCCGGGCAAGGGCGACCGTATAGGTAGGTGTGGTGAACTCGTCCGTGACCACCTTCACGTCAGGGCGCGAGGCCGCCAAGTGCAGCATGAGCCCCACGAAATTCTTGCCGCCTTTCGCGCGGCATGCGGCCGGCCCGTAGATGGCGGCCGTACGCACGACGGCATAGTCGTCGCAGTAGGCGGCGATCAGATGCTCACCCGCCAGTTTGCTGGCGCCGTACACGCTGAGTGGCTCGGGAGGTACAGATTCATTGAGAGGCTCTGAATGTCCGTGGCCAAAGACGTAGTCCGTGCTGATATGCACGAGGCGGGCGCCGGCTTCCTTGCAGGCCACGGCCAGGTTCTTGGCGCCGGTGGCGTTCACGGCGAATGCCCACTCAGGCTTCTCCTCGCACAGCGGCACATTGTGGGCGGCCGCCATGTTGAGCACCACGTCAGGACGGACTTCGTCGCGGATCACGCGGTTCACCGCGTCCGCGTCGCTGATGTCTAGGTGAACGCCGTCGCCGTCCAGGTCGATCCGCGCGACGTCGCAGTCGGCGAAGACCTGGCAGACCTCCGAACCCAGTTGTCCCTCGGCGCCGATGACGGCAACCTTCATACGACCTCCCCCGCGCGATGCAGGAAAGGGGACAGACACGTCTCGCTCCTGCCGTTGCTCGCTTGCATCAGTCCCCTTCTAGGCGGATGCCCCGCCTTCCATCTTTGTGAATACTTTGATGTTGTAGAACCGCTCGTCCGAGAAGTCGCCGTATTCGTCCATGTGTTCGTACAGTTCGCGTACCATGTGGGAGACGGAATACTTGGGGCTGAAGCCGAGATAGTTCTTCGCCCTGTCGCAGGAAACCTTGTAGTTTCGGAAATCCTGCATATTGTTGACGGTGACGCGAATCTTCTTTCCGGTGAGTTCTTCGACCTCGTCCTTCACCAAGTCCGCGACCTGGCCCACCGTGAAGTTGTCGCAGGCCACGTTGAAGGGGCCGTTGATGGCATAGTCGGCCTGGACCGCCCGCAGGAACGCTGCGGATGTGTCGCGTACGTCCAGAATGGGCCGCCAGATGGACGGGTTGTTGACCGTGATGGCGCCGTCCTGGATGGCGCACCGGAACATGGTGTTCACGATGAGGTCGAATCGGGTGCGGGGACTGTAGCCGCACACGGTGCCCTGGCGAATGGCGACGGCCGAGAATGTGTCATCCTGAAGCTGAAGCACACCGCGCTCGCCCTGGAGTTTGGAAATGCCATAGGGATACCCACATGTCACCGGGGAGTCCTCGTCGTACAACTCGTTGACCGTGTAACCATAGACAGAACAGGACGAGGCGTAAGTGAACCGACGAACGCCCGCCTTCTTGGCGATGAACGCCAGGTAGGACGGGAGGGCGCCATTTTGAATGAAGTTCTTGGCGGGATTGAACTCGGCCATGGGATCGTTGGACAGGCCCGCAAGAAAGATAACCTGCTCGAACCCTTCCATGTCCTCGGCTGTGAGGTCGAACAGCTCCTTGGTCACGATCTCCGTGCCCTCGGGAAGATGGTTGCCGAACCACAACAAGTCCACGACCGTGACGTCGTAGCCGTGCTCCTGCAAGACCGGAACCAACACCGACCCAATAAAACCGCCACCACCGGCGACAAGAATCTTCATTTCAACGACACTCCTGCGTAATCGGCTAAATGCTTGCGAGCACGACGTGTACAAAGTATACTCATAGTGTATTTGGGCTGCAACCGCTATCGCCTGTGCCCATTCTCACGGGCGTTCCGTGTAGTGAGGGACGTACTATCCGACACTGTCCGGCGCTGGAGACCCTATTCTGGAGGGAGAGGTCCGAATGACGGGTGCGTATCGCGAGAAGGGACAGGTGCTGCTGCTGTGCGTCCTCACCGACCTTGCGCTGGTGTGGGCGGCTCTGCATCTGGCAACGCTCACCCGTGTCAACTCTCTGCACTATCTTGACTACGCGCTGCTCCAACGCGACCGCGCCATTGTGCTGTTGGTTTTCGCAGCCGCCCTCCTGTTCCTGGACACGTACAGAACGGAACGTCTCACGGACCGATTTGATTCAGTTTACTACACATGGGCGGCCCTTCTGGTTGCCCTCTTGTCGGTCCTTTTTCTCACGATACTCGCACCCCGCGACCTGCGCGTGATGTCGCGGCGCGAGATTCTGCTGGGGAGCGCCTTCAGTTTCGTCCTTCTTGGAATGTGGCGGGCAATTGCGGCATCCATCGTGGCACGTGTCCCTTCGTACTACCTGAAGTTCTGCGTCATCGGGCCCCCGGACGAGGCCGCCCGCATCGCGGACGCCATCAACCGGGCGCGCTGGATCCATGGCGAAGCCTGCTGCCGAACCCCGGACGCACTCGGCGACGCCACGCCCGGCAACTCCCAGCCCAAGTCGCTGGCCGAGGACGCCATCCTCGTGCCCGACCATACCGACCGCGATGCCCTATCCAACCTCACCGACCTGTGTACCAGCAGGTTCCGGCGGACCTTTCTCTATCCAGGGCTCCACGAGGTCCTCATGTTCGAACACCGTCGGCTGGTGTCCGTTGCCGGCATTCCTCTGCTTCAACTCAGGGGGCCTGGCAGCGCAACGAACTACGTACGGGTAAAGCGTTTGATGGACATCACGGCCGCGCTGGCGGGTCTGCTTCTGTCTCTACCCTTGAGCATCGCGGCGGCCATCGCCGTCAAGCTCACGTCGCCCGGGGGCATATTCTTCACCCAAGAGCGGCTTGGCAAAGATGGCAAGCCGTTCTTCATCTACAAGTTCAGAACCATGACGGCAGCGAAACAGGAATACGACGACATGGGAAGGCCTGTCCCGACCTCCCAGGGCGACGCTCGCGTTACCCGAGTCGGCCGGTTCCTGCGCAAACACAGGATCGACGAGATCCCTCAACTGTTCAACGTGTTGATCGGTGACATGAGCTTGGTCGGCCCGCGGCCTCTCTGGAAGGACTTCTTCGACCAAATCACCCTGGAAGAGCAGGTGCTCGTCGAGCGCAGACTCATGGTGCGTCCGGGAGTGACCAGTCTGTCGCACGTCCTGGGCGCCTACGATTCCGAGCACCGCGACCGGCTTCGATACGATGCGCTCTACATCAACAACCTGTCACTGGCCACCGACCTTCGGGTTCTTTTCGCCACGGTCCGGATCGTTCTGAGTGGAAGGGGAGCGCTATAGCATGCATCCACCTTCTCAGAGCAGCACGATCAGGCTTCGGATAGGATGGGCTGTGGCAGTGTCTTTCGTGGTCCTTGTCTGCATTCTTCTCGACTTGGCGTTAGTCGAGTACGCGGCCACTCTCGAGAGAGACGACCCTGTGGCCCACTACAAGCAGGGTCTCGACTACTTCGCTCGCGACGAACTGGGGATGGCGCTCAAGGAACTCAACACGGCCATCGCGTGCGACAGGAACCGGCCCGATCCTTACATTCTCCGGGGTACCGTCTACGTGCGCCTGAAGCGATGGGAGGAAGCCGCGGATTCCTATCGCACCGGCATCGAGATGGGGCACCCCGATCCACGGTATCGCACCAACTACCTGTGGTGCCTCATCGAGCTTGAACGCTACGAAGAGGCCGTGGCCTTTGGTGAACGTTCACTCGACGAGGGTGTCAGTGACCCCAACGTCATCAGGACCACGGCGGTGGCAGCCTCCCACATGGGTGACCCTAAACGGGCCCGCATGCACCTGGAGGCCGCCCTGAACGAATTTCCGAGCGACATGTGGATCATGGACAGCCTGCTCAAGCTCTACCGCGAGTCTGGATTGCAGGATGAGGTGGCCGATATGGAGTCGCGCATGGAGAGAGCCCGCGAAGGGCTCGCCGAGATGAACGGACCGGTCCCGGAGTAGGTGCGTGCGGATATTGCTTCTAACCCCATATTTCCCGCCCGAGATGGGAGCCCTGGCAGCCCGTAGCTCGGAGCATGCCGCTTCGTGGGCAGCGCAGGGGCACGAGGTCGAGATATGCACCGCCTTCCCCAACTATCCCTCGGGCGTGATTCCGGACGAATACCGCGGGAAACTCTACGCACGCGAGAAATCTGACGGCTATGAAGTCGTTCGCGGATGGGTATTCGCCCGCCCGAAACGAAGCGTCGCGACCCGGCTGCTCAACACCCTCACCTTCAACATCTCCATGTTTCTTTGCGGGCTACTGTCCTGCCGCCGCCCGGATGTCATCATCGCGACATCCCCCCCGTTCTGCGGCCCGGTGGGTTGGGTGCTCAGCGTGTTGAAGCGCGCGAAATTCGTGTTCGAAGTGCGCGACATCCTGCCGCAGCAAGCCGTGGATCTGGGGATGCTCAAGAATCCGCTTGTCATCAGAGTGCTCACGTGGGTCGAGGAGTTCCTGTATCGGCGGGCGCGAGGTATCGTCACCGTGGCCGAGGCGTCCACGGAAGCCATCGTCGCGCGTGGGTTCGAGACCGCCCGATGCCACACGGTCGAAAATGGCATCAGGGAAGACTTCTTTGCGCCTGGCCCCCGAGACAACGAGGTGCGCGATGAGCAAGGCTTGGACGACAAGTTCGTCGTACTCTACATCGGCGTGCATGGCGTCTCTCAGGGGCTTGAGACGATTCTGGATACCGCGCGGATTCTGACCCAGCACGAAGACATCCATTTCCTCTTCGCCGGCGAGGGGGCGCGCAGGGACGCGCTCCTGGACTATGTGCGCCAACTCGATCTCAAGAATGTCTCGTTCCTACCGGCCCAGCCGAAGGAGCGCATGCCCTTGTTCTATGCTGCCGCGGACGCATGCCTCGTACCCTTGCGGCGCGGCGACTACTTCAAACTGAACATTCCGTCGAAGGTGTTCGAGATCATGGCGTGCGCGCGCCCCATCGTCATTGGGGCCGAAGGACAGGCGTTGGCTCTGGTGCAAGAGGCTGGCGCGGGAATCCCGGCCGTGCCGGAAGATCCGCAATCCTACGCGGACGCGATCCTACGGCTGCGCGACAACCCCGACGAGGCGCGCGCGCTGGGCGAATCCGGCCGGGCCTACGTGATCGAACATTTCACGCGCCGCAAGAAGGCGGACAGGTATATCGAAGTGCTGGAGGAAATCGTCCGTGGCGAATGAAGAGGCGACACTCGATCAGTCTCTGCGGCCCGCGCTCGACCTGAGCCGGACAGGACGCATTGTGTTCGCCGCCGGCGTCGCCGTCACTGTCCTGGCTCTGTTCCCGTTGACCCCAAGCCCCGCCATCGACATCAAGTACCTTATCCTGGCGTGGACCGCCGTGTCCGGCGCGTTTCTCCTCCTCGCGGGCGGATCGTCGCACTTCGCCCTGGACCGAGGTCGCGGACTCCCCGCCGTCATGGCCGTTCTGTTTCTTCTCGTCTACGTGGTGGCCTGCTTCGCGTCGCGCACCCCCTGGGCGAGCCTCATGGAAGCGGGACGATGGATGGCAGGATTCGGACTGTTCTTCGCGGCAATGCACTTGTACACGGACCCCGCACAGGTGCGTCGGCTCATGCTCGTCATCGTGGCAGCAGTGTGCGTTGCCAGTCTGTACGGGTTCGTCCAGAAAGCGGGGCTTGACCCGTTCCCTTGGGGCACGCGCGACGTGGAGGAGTACCGTGGCCTGCCCGCCACCTTCGGCAATCCGAACGTGGCGGCGCACACATTGATTCTCGCCGTCATTCTCGCGTGTTCCCTTGCCAGCCGGAAGGGCGCTTGGCGATATGCCCTGTTCTTGGCGCCTCTTTTCCTGCACGTGTATTGGACACGCACCCGGGGAAGTATGATAGCCTTGGCAGTCGGACTTGCCATCCTTGCGGCATCGCGCTTGCTCTCAGGGGAGCATCGGCGGCCCGTGCGCAGAGCCGTCACGGTACTCCTCTCCACGGCCTGCGCGGGCCTTGTTCTGGTGTGTACGGTCGTGGCGGTGTCCCGGACTCGTTCGGGCACGTATCTCCCGACGGATGGAACAGCATTGGTCCGGTACCACGCATACTACGACGCCTGTAGGCTCGTCCGTGAGCGACCGCTCCTGGGGTTCGGTCCACTGCAATACCGGGTTGAGGCCCCACGACTCTGGACCCCCTACGAGCAGCAGCGCTTCGCCACGGTTGGGCGAACGCCGTATCAGGTCCACAACGACTGGTTCGAGATGGCCGTGGAGAGCGGATTGACCGGCGCCGTGCTGTACATCGGCTTCATCGTGTCCGCCCTCACCTACTGCCTCGTGGTGGCCTTCTCCTCGCGGGACATCGAACGGCGCCGTTTGGCCTGCGCGGGGGCCGCGTGCCTCGCCACCTTTGCCGTGGACGGGATATTCGGATTTCCGGCACGCGTCCCTGTGTCGCGCACCATCGTACTCATGGTGACAGGTGCGATCCTCGGCGCCACTCTGCCTGCCGGGGCACTGCGTCTGCGCCGGATGCATCGCCTGTTTCCGGCCGCCTTGGCGGTGATCGTTCTTTGTGCATGCCTCCTGGAGACACGCGTGTTCGCAGCACGCATGGCTCATCAGGCGGGACGCAACGCGGAATACGAGGAACTGTGGGGCCCTGCCCAGCGGATGTACGAGAAGTCGGTAACGTTCTGTCCGTGGGACTGGCCTACGCTGAGTGCCCTTGCTGAAGTGAGAGTTCGCAACGGCGACAGCGAAGGCGCGCTTGGCGCATACCACGCGGCACTCGGGCTTCATCCTAACCACCCGGCGCTATGGGTGGGTGCAGGGCGCGCCAATCTCAATATCTACGCGCAACCTGCTACGCGGCACACTGGAGCAGAGGACTTCCTGAATGATGCGTACACGGCGGGATCTCGTGCTCTGGAGATCTGTTCCGTGCTGCCCGCAGCCCATGAGTTGCTTGCACGCGTCTGCTATGCCCGTGCAATGGGCGCAAGCCCAGCCAATGAGTCGGACAGTCGCGCCACGGCCCTTGGCGAGGCAGTTCTTCACTCGGAGAACGCGCTCGCGTGCGGATACGAGGACAGAGGTACGTTGCTGCGCATGCTCGCTTCTGCGCATGCCGAACAAGGTGACGTTGATGCTGCCGTCCAAGCCCTCACGCGGTCCATCGAGTCGGAGCCGGACAATCCCGATACCTGGAGGATGTTTGCCAATTTGGCCGAGGCGAACGAACGCTACGCCGATTTTGTGGCGGCGCTGAACCGCCGTCTGGACGCGCAGGCCCCACCGTCAGAATCTGCACACGGTGAATCGTTGACCCCGGACCTGTTCGCCTGGTTGGGCTGGGCCTACGCCCGCTCTAACGACGAGACCAACGGGCAGACTGCATTCCTGCAGTCCGTCACACTGGCGCCAAACCGGCTCGAACTGTGGCAGGGATTGACACGCACCGCGACATCACCGGCGGAATTGGGAAGACGGCTGGCGGAGGTCACCCAGTCTCTGAGGGATGACGGCGTGACAGCGCCCGCAGCCGTCGCGGCTCTAACGAGTGCGTGCCTCGGCACCGGGCAGGACCGTAGTGCCGCACTGATGGAGGTCACCGGCTGCTTTCGTGCCCGCGTCGCTGAGATCGACCGCGAATCGGTTGCGCGCGAGTACCTATGGATCGCGGCCGTGGTTGAAGAAGTGATCCACGAACCTTCGATGCCCCCGGCCGGTACGGGCATCGCCTGGTACAACCTGGCTTCCATGCTGGAAATCATGCAGCGCCACAGCGAAGCCTCGAACGCCTATAGCCAAGCCTTCGGGATGCTGCCCGAGAATGAGCAGCGGCGGACCGCGCTTGTGGCCTGGGTTCGGACCCTAACGGCGCTGGGCAAGCACGCCGAAGCGCTCGAAGTCCTCGCCGCACACGAGGGACACTGGCCGGACGATGTCCACCTGCAGTACACCAAAGCCCGTGCCTTGACGGCAACAGGCCAACGCGACGAGGGCCTGCTCATCATCGACAGCCTCCTCGAGAACCCTAGCCTCGATGGCCAAGCGAGACAGCAACTCGTGCGGGAACGCCAGATGATGGTCACACAATCGATTTCGCAGCAGGGGACGAATCGTGAGTAGCCCTCTCCAGACAGAAGACTCACCGGCATTCCCGCTTCCCAAGGGAACGGTGGCCGCAGCACTGTGCCTTGGGTTCGGCGCGTTCCTTGCCTTCACGGCACTTGTTCTGTTCTACGGCCACGCCGGCGGCAACCTGGTCCAGGGAATGGAAGACCGGCTGGGCGATATCGCATGGCGTCAGGGAATCCGTTTCGAGAAAGCCGGACAGCACGAGAACGCCATGGGATCCTATCGGCTGGCGCTGGAAGGACGGTTCCAGTCGCCCCTCGACCGAACCGATGCGCTCATGCGGCTGGGACGGATTCTCTGGTTCCGGCAAGGTCCCGAAGCGGCATTGCCCCTTCTCGAAGAAGCCTACGCCAGACCGGGTCACACGCCGTGGCTGTACGAACCGCTCTGTTCGTCTCTCCATGGCGTGGGGCGATACGAAGAGGCGCTGCAAGTGACGCGGCGTTGGCAAGAGGCGACTGATCTTCCCCCCGACTATCGGGCGAAAGCCTGGTACTACGAGGGTCTCGCGTTGAGGGACTTGGGCCAGGCGGACCAAGCGCTTGAGACGTTCATGCAGGGCGCCGAGGTGAGTCCGGGCGGCCGTTGCGACTATGAGGTTGCCATGACCCTGTACACGCAGAAACGGTTGCGGGAGGCGCTGCCCTACGTGGAACGCTACGTGGCGCGGAACACGGACGCGCGGACGGAGCATCTGAAGAACATCCGCGCCCGGATCCTGGCCGAGCCCGATCAGTGACCGCCTAGACGGATCCCCGCCCCAGCACGCGCACATGGAATCCGGCCGATCGCCAATCTTCGTGATCCACCAGGTTCCGCGTGTCGAACAGCACCGACCGACGCATGGACCGGGCGACCTGCCGCGGGTTGATGAACTTGTAGTCGTTGTGGTCGGTCAGCAACAGGACGCAGTCGGCGTCGTTGAAGCAGGCCTCGATTCCGCTCAACTCGACGGGACAGGTCTTCACATAGGGGTCATGCACCGACACAGCGACGCCTTCGCGCTGAAGAAGGTCAATGATGCGTAACGAGGGACTCTCGCGATAGTCGTCAATGTTTCCTTTGAATGCTACCCCGAGTACGGCCACTTTGGGGTCGTCCACACCCGAAAGCAGGTCCATGGTCTGAGCCACCACGCGGGCCGGCATTCCATCGTTCCGTTGGCGCGCAAGCTGGATCAGCTTGGCGTCCTCGGGAAAACGTTCCACGAGAAACCACGGGTCCACCGAAATGCAGTGCCCCCCCACGCCCGGTCCGGCGCTGTGCAGGTTCACGCGCGGGTGCCGACTCGCCAGTCGCGCCACTTCCCAGAAATCGATCCCGAGAGCGTCGCACAGGATGGCCGTCTCGTTGGCGAGCGCGATGTTCACGTCGCGGAAGGTGTTTTCGATGATCTTCACCATCTCGGCACAGGTTACGTCGGCGAGAAAGATCTCGCCTTCCACGAAGGTCGCATACAGTTCGCGGGCGCGTTTGGCGCACGTCTCGGTGTATCCGCCCACCACGCGGTCGTTGTTGACCAGTTCCTGCAAGATCTTGCCGGGAAGCACGCGCTCGGGACAGTGGGCCAGGTAGATGTCTTTGCCCACCTCGAGGCCGGACCGTTCGAGAATGGGCTTCAACTGATCGCGACAGGTCCCAGGCGGTGACGTGGACTCCAGGATGATCAGGCTACCGGATTCGAGATGCGGCACGATCTTCTCGGCCGCTTGGCAGACATAGGTCATGTCGGCTTTCTTGTCCGTGGTGAGCGGCGTCGGCACGGCCAGGATGAACACGTCGGCAGGTTCGGGTTCAATCGCGGCGCGTAGGTTGCCGGACCCGATAGCCGCGCGCACCACCGTGTGCAGTCCTGGCTCTTCGATGTGAATGTTGCCGGAATTCACGGTGTCAATGATGCGCTGGTCCACGTCGATGCCAAGGACCTGAAATCCGTTGGATGCCAACACGCTGGCCGTTGGAAGGCCGATGTACCCCAACCCGACAACGCAGATTCGTTGCATGGATCTACTCCCCCAGGGACTGCAAGTGGTCTGCAATCCGCGTTCGCGCCAGTCCGTCTCCATACGGGTTCACGGCATTCGCCATGGCCGCATAGGCATCGGCGTCGTCCAGCAGCCGCTGAACGGTCTTCGTGATTCGTTCTCGTGAGGTCCCCACCAACATGGCCGTCCCCGCATCGACCGCTTCCGGCCGTTCCGTAGTCTCCCGCATGACGAGCACAGGCTTGCCGAGCGACGGCGCCTCTTCCTGCACCCCGCCGGAGTCCGTCAGCACGACCGTGGCCCGCTTCAGCAGATGCACGAAGGGCACGTAGTCAAGGGGCTCAATGAGGGCGACACGCTCTTGCCCGCCAAGGACCTCGTTAACCACCTTGCGCACATTGGGGTTCGGATGCACCGGATAGACCACGTCCAGGTCTTCATTCGCGCGGGCCAAGTCGCGCATGGCCGTACACATCTGGACAAAGGGTTCCCCGAAACTCTCGCGGCGGTGGGCCGTCACCAGGAGAAGCCGCCGGTCTTGCCCGAGTCCCTCCAGAAATGGGTCTTCGAAGGTGTGGGGGCGTTCGGCGACTTCCAGCAGCGCGTCGATAACTGTGTTGCCGGTCACCACGATGTGGTCGGTGGGGACGTGCTCCTGCACCAGATTCTCACGGGCCGACGGTGTCGGCGCGTAATGGTAGTCGCATAGGGCATCGCCCAGTCGCCGGTTCATCTCCTCCGGGAAGGGCCGGAACTTGTCGTAGGTGCGGAGACCGGCCTCCACGTGGCCCACAGGAGTGCGGCGATAGTAGGAAGCCAAGGCGGCCGCGAAGGAGGTGGTCGTGTCCCCATGAACCAAGACGACGTCCGGTGTCGCCTCTTCCAGCACGCGTTGCATGCCCATCAGGACGTTGCTCGTAACGTCGAAGATGGTTTGGTTGTCCTTCATGAGGTCCAAGTCGAAATGGACCGGCAGGTCGAAGGTCTGGATCACTTGGTCGAGGAGTTCGCGGTGCTGTGCCGTAAGGCACACGGCCACATCAATGCCGGACCGGAGCCGAAGCTCATTCACCACCGGCGCCATCTTGATGGCCTCGGGGCGGGTACCAATGACGGTCAGAATCTTCATCGCACAACTCCCGCCGAAACACCTTCGCAGGGCCGTCACGACCGCGCGCAACCTCTGCCACAAACTAACCAGATCCGATGAGGAGGCTTTCCCCCGCGTCGGGCCCTCCCTACGGAAATGGACCGTACCATACCCCATGAACGCGCCATGAATCTACTTGAGGAGCATGAGAAGCGTGTGAGGCGTGCCGCCGAAAGGCCGTGGACAGACGCGCCAGAAGCACGTCACGTGGGAGATGGGTTGAAGGCCGCGAGGCGCGGCCGTGGAGCGCTCAGGCTTTGGTCGATTTGCGCATGTGCTCCTGGCGGGCGCGGCGGTACCGGATGGCGATCTCCGGGCTGTACCCGGGATCGCCGCTTCGCCGCCAGATGTCGATCAGATGCTGAATGCGGTTGTCGTACTGAGGCAAGTAGTTATTGAGGAGGTAGTGCAATTCGTTCTTGGCCTTCTTGGCGGCCGAATCACCCTCGACGGAGCCCTGCACCTGCAACTGTTTCCGCCCCTTCTCAACGCCGTCCCGGTATCCCGTGTTGGTGCCCCGGCCGTAGCCGCCTCTCACCTTCTGCTTGGCCTGATCCCGCATGGCCATCTTCTGCTCGGAACGTGACATCTTCGGCACGACAAGTCCCTCCTCCGTTCGTCCAACGCCATTATCCTATGTATGACACCGGACACGCAAGGCGATCACGTCGATCAACTGCGTCAGGGTCCGCCCCACCGGGCGCGCATCGACGCAGACGCGCACCCGGAGGGCGGGAAATTCCTATTCCTTGTCCAGGACCTTGATGCGGATATTGCGCCAAGCGACCTGATACGGGCCGCTGTCGCCGACACCGTGGACCTGGAGGCCAATGAAACCCTTGGGGTGGCTTTTGAATTTCGCCTCGTCCGTCAGGTCTTCGATGGCTTCGCCGTTAATCCACGTTTGAAGCCGTGCGCCCTTGGCTACGATGCGGTACGTGTTCCACTCGCCGTCCTTGAACACCTTACGGGGCTTCAGTTTGTCTTCCGACGTCATCCAACCGCCGCACGCCTCGCCGTAAATGTAGCCCGACTCGGCGCCATTCTCACCGCAGGCTTCGATCTCGACCTGGGGACCATTCACGCGGCCGAACTTGCCATCGCCCTTCAGTTCCTTCGCCTTGGACCGGATCTGGCAGCCCGAGTTGAGTTCGTTGTTCAACAGCTTCACCTCGAACTCCAACTCGAAATCGCCGTATTCCTTTTCGGTACACAGGAATGAGTTGGGACTGCCCGGCGTGGTCTTGCCGACGATGGCCTTGTCTTCCACGCGATACGTGGCCGTGCCGTTCTTCTGAATCCAGCCCTTGAGCGTCTCACCGTCGAACAGCTTCACCCAGCCGTCCTCGTCGGCGTGGACGCCCACGCATCCGGCGAACAGCGCCAGCACCAGGGTCAGCGATACGATGTGTCTTCTCGACATGTGCGGTCTCCTTCTATCATTCGATTCAGCGTCAGGCGCGGAGCCCCGCCCGAGAGGGGATGGAGCCAGCTAGCCTGACGCATTGCCATTCGATCTACCAACACGGCTGAAACCAAGGCAGAATACACCAAAGATACGGGACGCTGCCAGAATGCTTCGTTGATGTCCCTCACCAGCCGTGGTATACCTATCTCCCAGGCAAACAAATCCCGCAAGGAGACAGCGCCATGAAGTACTCGTTCATGAGTTTCTCGTGTACCGAACTCACTCTCGACGAAATGCTGGCCCTGGCCAAGGACCTTGGGTACGATGGCATCGAGCCACGGACCTCGTCCGACCACGGTCATGGCATCGAGTTTGACGCATCGGCCCAATCCCGCGAGCAGGCCAAGGCCAAAGCCGAGTCAGCAGGGATCGCCTACAGTTGCGTGGCTACCTCGTGCCGCTACGCCGACCCGGCCACGGCCGAGGATCATCTCGGCGACACCCGCAAGGCCATCGACTTGGCCGCAGATATCGGGTGCAGCCGCATCCGCGTATTCGGCGGCGCGCTTCCTGAAGGCGTCACCCGCGACGAAGCAACGGACGCCATCGTGAAGTGTCTGTCCGCCGTGGCCGACCAAGCGGGCGATCGCGGCGTCAGCGTGTGCGTGGAAACCCATGACGATTGGTGTACGCCGGAGCACGTGGCCGAGGTCATGCGTCGCGTCGATCATCCGGCCATCGCCGTGAACTGGGACATCATGCACCCAATCCGGCGCGGCGGTTCCACCATGGACGAGGCCTGTGAAATCCTGAAGCCCTGGGTGCGCCACATCCATTTCCACGACGGCACGGTGCCTCCGGCCGAATCCGGCCTGCGTCCCATCGGCGAGGGAGGCATTGACCACAAACGCGCCGTAGAATTGCTCCTGGAAATGGACTACGATGGATATCTGAGCGGCGAGTGGATCAACTGGGAACCCTTCGAACAGCATCTCCCTCGTGAACTCGCCACCATGAAAGCCTATGAGCGCGGTTCGGGCGGCGCCGCCTAGCGGGGTGCCGGGACGCGACACGCCAAGCCGCTTCACCATGAGGGACCCATGTCGAGCATTCGATTCCGGGTAACGGACAAGGACTTCCACCACTTCAGAGGGGTGCGCGTGCAGCAGGGCGAGGTGCACGTGGGACCCGAGATCCAAGGCACCATTCTCCGAAGTTGCCTGTGCATCGGCTTCTACAGTCCCGCGCGCCGAATCGGCGCTATCACGCACATCACGGGGTTCGGCCGGGGTGATGGCCATCATGCCCCCAGGGCGCTCGACATGGTGCGGAAGGGCCTCTCCAAACGGGGGATGGACTTCAGCGACTGCGAGTGCTTTGTCATTGGCGGCGCTACCGAGGCGCGGCACGTGTACGAAGCGGTGGTCTCGGAGCTGAAGCAGCGCGCTATCGCCTTCGAGGAACTGGACACCCTCGGTCGTAGCCACCGCAAGCTCCTGCTCGACCCGTCTACAGGTGAATTGACGCTCTACAAGAAGGCCGAATCCGAGTTTGGCCAGGGCGCGACGGGCGACGTGCATCCCGAGCATGCATATCAGTGTTTCAACGACCCCAAAAAGCGCGTGGTGACGGGCGCCAGCGTGCTGTTTCGCAACCGGCAACTCCTCAAGTGCTTGCAGGAAGAGGTGTTACCCAACGTGCTCGGAGACGGGAACCGTCTCCATGTCTGGTGCGCGGGTTGTTCCACGGGGATGGAAGTGTATTCCATCGCCATGGTCGGTCTGGCGTGGTTGGAGGAACAAGGGAAGACGGCGGATTTCCGGGTGTTGGGCAGCGACATCTCCCGGGAGGCGCTGGACTTCGCCAGCGCCGGGGAATATCCGGTGACGGCTCAGACCGCCAAAGGCCACGGACATTTGCTGGAACGTTATACCGAGCAGATCGAGCGGCACGTGATCCGAATGGGTCCCGAGTTGCCGCGCGTGGTCGCGTTCAAGTCACGCGACCTCCGCGTCGGAAGCCGTCGGCACCGGTTCGAATTGGTCGTATGCGATCATGTGTTTCAGTATTTCCAGCCCGACGTGCAGCGAGAATTCCTGACCGGCCTCGTGGGCGCGGTGCAGCATCGAGGCTATCTCTACCTCAGCACGCCTACCGTCGCGGTGCGGGACTCGGTCGCGGCCAAGCACCCCTTCACCTGTATCGCGCGCAACGTCTACCGTCGCAAGTAGCCAGCTAGAGCGCTTTGAGTGATTGTGTGGCCGCAGCTGCGCCAGTTAGGACAAGGCTGGCAAGGAACGAAAATGCAGGCGTGGCAGGGCCACGGCGAGGTTTTGTGACGCGGTCAGCCGACGCGGCAACCAGCAGATGCGGCTACAGAATTGGTCAAGAGTGCTCTACCGCTGGGAGGCAGGCTGCAATGCCGTGGTGCGCGACAGAATGAGATAGGTGACGATCCGGATAGCGCACAGGATGAAGAG
>JAAEQP010000649.1 GCA_024231375.1 bacterium
ACTGCCAAGCCGTCTACTACCTCACGCCCGACGGCAAGACGCTGACGCGCGTGGCGGATGACCTGGAACAACCCAACGGCATTATCGGCACGCCTGACGGCAAGACACTGTATGTGACCGATATCCGCGCGGGGAAGACGTATTCGTACGCCATTCAGAAGGACGGCACGCTGACGGACAAGACCCTGTTCTGCGAGAAGGGATCCGACGGCATGACCATCGACAGCGAGGGCAACCTGTACCTGACCGGCAAGGGCGTGCTCGTTTTCGACAAGAGCGGTGAACAGATCGAGCATATCGCCATCGACGAACGGTGGACGGCCAACGTGTGCTTCGGTGGTCCGGACCGCGATTGGTTGTTCATTACCGCCAGCAAGGGACTTTACCGCGTGCGGATGCGTGCGGACCTTACACAGGAAGGAATCAAGCCATGATAGGACGACGATCATTTTTGGGCATGACGGCGTTGGCGGGGACGGCGTCGTTTGGCGGCGCGCAGGCGGCCGAGCAGGCCGGTGGACGCGACTACTATGAATTGCGCGCCTATGAAGTGGAGACGGAAGCGCAGCAGGCCGGGTTACTGACGTATCTGGGCGATGCGGCGATTCCGGCGTTGAATCGTCTCGGTGTCGAACAGGTCGGCGTGTTCCTGCCCGCGGAAGAGCTGAGTCCGGTGCGGGTGCTGTTGCGGCATCCGAACATGGACTCCGTAGCGACTGCGACCCAGAAGCTCCTGGCCGACGCCGAGCATGTCGAGAAGGGCGCGGCGTTCCTGAATGCTCCGGCCGCGAACCCGGCGTATGCCCGCATGGAGAGTATGCTGCTGGCAGCGTTCACGGGCATGCCGCGTCTCGAAACCCCGGCCACCGGCGCGGGCCGTGTGCTGCAACTTCGCATCTACGAGAGCCCGAGTGTGAAGACCGGTCAAAAGAAGATCGAGATGTTCAACACGGCCGAGATCGCCATCTTCCGCAAGACGGGATTGAACCCGGTGTTCTTCGGCGAGAGTCTCGTGGGCGCGAAGATGCCGAACCTGACGTACATGCTGGGGTTCGAAAGCGAAGACGATCAGAAAGCCGCGTGGAGCAAGTTCCGCAAAGATCCCGACTGGCTCGAACTCCGCGCCAAACCCGAGTACGCCGACAAGGAAATCCTTTGCGGCATCACGAATCTGGTGCTGAAGGCAGCGGACTGTTCGCAGATCTGACGGGGGGGGATCAAGACCCGCCTACGGCGGGCGAGCCCCTCACCCTGCCCTCTCCCGTGGGGAGAGGGTAAGACGGGGTCCAAACCTGTCCCATTTCCGAGGCGGAGCACAAGCGACGCGCCAGGGCTGGTTGCTTCGCGTGCGCCGCTCCGCTACCCGCGCTGCTGTTGCTGCTGCTGTTGTTTGAGGACGCGTTTGCCGAGTTTGGTGATTTTGGTGTTGGCGTGGGCGAAGAACTTCTTATAGGCGGCGCAGAGGGGGGACGGGTCGTGGTAGGACCCGGTGGCGAGGCGGTCTTTCTGGCAGCCCCCGTAGCAGATGGACCGGTACTGGCAGCCGCGGCATGCGGGCACTTTGTTCTTCTGGTAGGCGAACTGTTTGTACTTCTCGGTTTCGAGGAATGATTCGAGTGGGGCTTCCATGAGGTTGCCGAGTTTCCATTCGTCGTAGACGAAGAAGTCGCAGGGGTAGACGTCGCCGTTGTGTTCGATGACGATGTAATGGTTGCAGCGGTCGGCGAAGGTACACATGGGCGCGCCCTGGCCGACGCGGGTGGTGAGCATGGCGTCGAAATCGCGCACGGACACCCGGCCAAACCCTTCCTTGGACCAGTAATCGAACATGTCGCACATGAAATCACCGTAGACCTCGACGTCCACGTTGCAGGGATGGCCTTTCTCGACGCAGGGGATGAACTGGACGAAGCGGAACCCCTGGGCCACAAACCAGCGCAAGAGGTCGGCGCCCATGCCGACGTTGTCGCGGTTCACTACGCAGAGAATGTTGAACTCGACCTGATACTGGCCCATCAGCCGTGCGGCCGACATGACGCGGTCCCACGTGCCGCGGTTGGCGGCGTTGACGCGGTAGCGGTCGTGGATTTCCTGGGGTCCGTCCAGGCTGAGGCCGATGAGGAACTTGTACTCCTGGAACAGGCGGCACCAGTCGTCGTTCAACACGATGCCGTTGGTCTGGAGTGCGTTTCCAACCGATTGTCCGGGTGCGCCGTGTTTCTGCTGAAACTGGACGGCTTTGCGGAAGAAATCCACCCCGGCCAACGTGGGTTCGCCGCCTTGCCACGCGAACACGGTCTGGGGAAACCGGTGTTTGAGAAGGCCCTCAACCATGGTTTCCAGCACATCTTCGGTCATGCAATGACTGCGTTCGTCGGGATACAGTTCACTGGCGCGGAGGTAGAAGCAATACTCGCACCGGAGGTTGCAGTCCGCGCTGACGGGTTTGATGAGTAGCTGGAACGGTCTGACATTGGACATGGGGGAAGTTTACCAAGATTGCGGGCGGCGGCGCTAGTTGGACGCGGTTTCTGCGCGTACGGGTTGGCCCCCGCGTGGGGTGCGCGTATAATCGAGTGCGTCTACGGCAACCACGGGGGGACGACGATGCGTATTGCATGTGCGGTGCTGATGGTGTTGGTGACGCTTTGCGGAACGGCCGGGGCGTTGACGCTTGCGGAGGATGGCAGGTCCGACTATGTCATCGTGGTAGCGAAGGACGCCATTCCCGCCGAGCGCACGGCGGCGGACGAACTGCGTCTGCATCTGGCGGCGGTGACGGGAGCCATCTTGCCGGTGGTGATCGAGGGGGATGGACGGGCTGCGCAGTCCAAGGCGATGGTGTTGGGCATGGGCGACCGGTTTCGCAAGGCCTTTCCTGACATGGCACCGGAGTCGTTGAAGTACGACGGTATCGTCATGAAGACGGTCGGCGACACCCTCTACTTGGCGGGTGACCGGCCGCGCGGCACACTGTACGCCGTGAACACGTTTCTGGAAGACGTTGTGGGATGCCGTTGGTGGTCATCGACGGAGAGCACCATTCCGCATGCGGCAACACTCGCCATTCCGGAACTCAACACCGTGTACGTGCCGAAGCTGCGCGTCCGGGAAGCGTTCTACAGGGGCGCTTTCGAGGGTGTGTTCGCGTCGCGTCTGAAGTGTAATGGCCATTTCGAGCGGATTCCAGAGGAACATGGTGGCCACTACACCATCATCGGATGGTGCCACACCTTCTACCAGTTGCTTCCGCCGGATCAGTACTTCGCGGACCATCCCGAGTGGTACAGCGAGATCGGCGGGAAACGCAGTGGCGAGCATACTCAGCTTTGTCTGACCAACGACGAAATGCGCGCGGAATTCGTGAAGCAGGCGCTGGATTGGGTGCGGCAGAATCCCGACGCGGGCATGATCTCTATCAGCCAGAACGATTGGGGTCGATACTGCCAATGCGCGAAGTGCGCGGCGCTGGACGAGCGGGAAGGCGCGCCGTCGGGGTCGCTGATCCACTTCGTGAATGCCGTGGCGGCCGAGATCGAGAAGGAATTCCCCGATTTCCTCGTGGAAACGTTGGCCTATCAGTACACGCGCACGGCACCGGCCCACGTGAAGCCGCGAAAGAACGTGGTTGTCCGCCTGTGCTCCATCGAATGCTCCTACGCCCAGCCGCTGGCGACGGGTGAGCAGAACGAGGGGTTCCGATCCGACATCGAAGCGTGGAGCGCCATCGCGCATCAGCTTTATATCTGGAACTACGTCACCAACTTCGCGAACTACATTCTGCCGCATCCGAACATGCGGGTCCTGGCGCCCAACCTACGGCTCTTCGTGGATCACAAAGCCGTGGGATTGTTCGAGCAAGGGGATTCGGGATGTTCGTGCAGCGACTTCCCCGAGTTGCGCGCGTATCTGCTGGCTCACCTCATGTGGGACCCCTCGCGCGACGAACAGGCCCTGATCGCCGAGTTCTTGCAGGGGTACTACGGACCCGCCGCCGAACCGCTCCAAGCCTACATCGACCTCATCCACGACGCCGTGGAATCGGCCGGCACGTACCTGCGGTGTTACATGGGCGGCACGGAAGATTGGTTTACGCCGGAGCAGGTGCTCCGCGCCACCGAACTGTTCCGGGAAGCGGGAAGTCGCGTGGCCGATGATTCCGTTTTGGCCAGACGCGTCCACCGCGCACGAATGCCGCTGGACCACGTGTGGTTGAAGCGGTACCGCGACCTGGAGCAGGGCGCTCAGGATTTGGGCGTGCCGTTTCCGGGGCCGAAGGACCTCACCGCGTTTTGTGACGCCTTCATCGAAGCCGCGCACGGGTTCAATGTGGGCAGCTACCGCGAAGGCGCCGCATTCGACGCCTACATCCCGGCTCTGCGATGCGCGTGCGCGCCGGCCGTGCCGGCTCCCGAGGAATACAGTGGCGTCGCCGCCAAGGGCTGGGTCGACGTGCAGGAAGGCGACTTCTCGCTGCACGGCCTGGGCCGTTGGGTCTTCCTCGAGGAGGATTCCGATGCTTCGAACGGATATGCGTTGCGTCTCACGACCAACCACACATCCTGGGCGATTCAATACCCGGTTCGCCGACGGGTGACGGAGTTGGGTAAGGTGCGCTGTTTCGCGTCGGTGCGGTGTGAGGCCAAGAAGCCGGAAGGCGGCGCGGTCACCATCGGAATCTATGACACCGAGGCCAAGGCGGGAGTGACGCAGAAGGTCGTCCCGGCATCCGACCTGTCCGACGGCCGATACCATCTCATCGATCTGGGTGCGTTCGACCTCAATCGGAACTTGTATGTATGGTTCGCGCCGGTGAACAATCCCGATGTTGTGGAAGCTGTCTACGTGGATCGGGTGTTCTTCGTGAAGGAGGCCGCTCTCGCCTCGCAATGAACGTAGTGACCAGCGCCAGAAGGAGCGATTGAATGGCCATATCGAAGTTTCAGTGTGTCGAGGACTACACGCTGAGGGCGGGCGACTACCTCGTGTTGCCCTATCTCGACGAGAAGAAAGCCCTCTTCGCCAAGAAGGCACTGCCCAAGGCGCTGGCGCGCGTAGTCGCCGCACCGGAACAGCAAGGCGGCACACGCACGGCACTCCGGTGCGAGGTCGACGGCGTTGCCGTCCTGGCCAGCGCGATCCGTCTCGACGCCAAGCACTCGAACCCGGCCACGGAACTGAAGAAGGCCGTGGCGGCTGCATTGAACAGTGGCAAGAGGGAAGAGGCCAAGCGTGTTGTGGTGGCCCTTGATGGGAAGCGTCAGGACCTGATGCTGGCGGTGCAGGAAGGCGCGCTTCTCGGCGGGTATGTGTTCGACCCGTACCTCTCGGACAAGCCCAAGCCGCTACCGGTGTTGCTGGCCGCGCCGGGCGGCAAGTCCGCGGCGTTCAGGCGTGCTAACCGCCGCCGCGCCGAACTGTACACATGCACGAACTTCACCCGCGACGTTCTGAACGAACCGCCCAACGAGATGACGCCGCCGGTGTTGGCGCGCGCCTTCCGAAAGATGGGGAAGGCGTCGGGGTTGAAAGTCACGACGTGGAACGAGGCCCGTCTCAAACGTGAAGGATGCGGCGGCATTCTGGGCGTCGGTCAGGGAGCGAAGGCCCGGCCTGCCCTCGTCATCGGTGAATACGCGCCTCGTGGGGCCAAAGGTCATCTCTGCCTCGTCGGAAAAGGCGTTACCTTCGACAGCGGCGGGTACGGACTCAAGCCGGCCTCGTCGCAAATCGGCATGAAATACGACATGGGTGGCGCGGCCATGATGTTTGGCGCGGCCTGCGCTATTGCCCGGTTGAAGCTTCGCATTCGGGTCACGGTCATCACGCCGCTGGTGGAGAACGACATCTCGGGCGAGGCGTTTCATACCACGTCGGTTCTGCGGACCCGCTCCGGGCGGACTGTCGAGGTTCATCATACCGATGCCGAAGGCCGCTTGATTCTTGCTGACGCCCTAACCATCGCGGCCGAGCGCAAGCCGGATTGGATCGTCGATGCGGCCACCTTGACGGGGGCCTGCGTGGTGGCGTTGGGCGAGGATATCTCCGCCGCGTTCGGCACCGACCCCGCCTTCACGCGTCTCCTCATTGACGCAGGCAGAGATGAAGGCGAACGGTTCTGGGAGCTGCCTCTGCACATGCCCTACGAGGAGGGACTCAAGACCACGATCGCCGACTGCAAGAACGTGGCGGGCCGGTGGGGAGGGGCAGTAACGGCGGCCCTGTTTCTCAAGAAGTGGGTATCTGACGACGCGAAATGGATTCATTGCGACATCGCCGGGCCGGGATGCAAGGAGGGCCCCCTAGACCATCTCGGGAAGGGCGCCAAAGGGTTTGGTGTGAAGACCATCGCGGCCTTGGCGTCGCGCTTGGCAGACAGCCACTTCTGAAGGAGGAAGACATGACCGATATTCGAGAACTTGTCGGTCCTATCCACGAGATTGCTTCGGCATACAGGCAGTCGCAGATTCTGTTCGCCGCGGTCGAAGGCGATGTGTTCCAGTTGCTGGAAGACGCTTGCACCCGCGACGAGATTGCATCGGCCACGGGATGGAGCCCAAGAGGCACGGCCATGCTTCTGGACGGTCTTCTGGCCTTGGATCTCATCGTGGAATCCAATGATGTCTACCATAACGGCCCCGAAGCTTCGGAGTGTCTTGTGCCGGGGAAACCTGGCTACCAGGGGAACATCATCCGGCATCAGCAGGGGTCCTACGGGGCGTACGCCGGTCTTGCGGATGCGGTGCGCCGGGGTGGGGCCGACCCCGAGAACGACGAACCGCGCACGGCGGAATCTCTGCGTGACTTCATCCTGGGCATGTCCGACATCGGACGCATGGGGGCTCGGGGCATACTTGACGCGGTGGATCTGGGCGGCTACGAGCACATGATCGACGTAGGCGGCGGACCGGGCACGTACTCGTGCGAATTCCTGGAGAAACACGCAGGCATGCGGGCCACGCTGATGGACCGGCCCGAAGTGATCGAGATCGCACGCGAGCAGATTGCGGGCAGGGGCCTGAGCGACCGCTTCGCATTTGTGTCGGGCGATGCCTTGGTGGACGACATGGGATCGGGCTACGACCTGGTGCTCGTATCCAACATCATCCATAGCTACGGCCCCGACACGAACCGGGATCTCATGCGCCGCTGTTTTGAGTGTCTGAAGGAAGGTGGCCTGCTGGTGGTCCACGATTTCTTCACGGAGGACGACCGGTCCGGGCCGCCGTTCGCGTTGCTGTTCGCCCTCCACATGCTTGTCCACACCGCCGAAGGCGGCACCTATTCCTTCGCCGAAATTGAAGACTGGACGCGTCAGGCCGGGTTCAGCCAGGGACACCGCCTCCGCATCTCGCCTCAATCGGCGGTATGGTTGACGCGTAAGACGTGATCGGGATGGTTTAGGCCCGCCGCCGCGTTCCCTATAATGTGCATCCGCCCCATCGGCGAATCGCCGGGGCTCAGTTGTCCGCCGGAAGGCCCATCTCCGGCGCTCGTAGAAGGAGAAGTAGCTTGATTCCACGCACTTGGACGATTCTAGCGTGCTGCCTTGCCTTGGCAGGCTGCGCCACCCTGGGCGGCAACGAAGGCGCCGTGATCCGGGCGAAGAACCGGGTGGCCCCGGCCCTCGTGCATATCCGGCCCGTGAAAGAGGTCTTTTCCGGCGGAAAGCG
Organism: bacterium; assembly: GCA_024231375.1. The sequence goes on from JAAEQP010000649.1 coordinate 7,674, forward strand.
GGAGGAGGTTCTGGTCGTGGGCAGCGGGTTCATCATCAGCCGCGACGGCTACGTGGTAACCAATGAGCATGTGGCAGGCGACGCCAGTTTGGTTCGATGCGTGCTCTCGACCAAGGAAGAGGTGGACGCGCAGGTTGTCGGCACTGACCGGTTCACGGATATTGCGGTTCTGAAGCTGATGACCGACCGCGACGACCTGCCCACCGTGAAGCTCGGCTCTTCGGCGCGTCTCGAATCGGGGCAGACCGTGCTCGCTCTGGGCAGCCCCCATGGTCTTGCCCGATCCGTATCGGCGGGCATTGTGAGTGTGACCGACCGCTACTTGAGTCAACGCGGCAACATGGTTTCCCCGTACAACAACTGGATTCAGACCGATGCCGCCATCAACCCGGGAAACAGCGGCGGACCCTTGGTGAATCTCAAGGGCGAGGTGGTGGGCGTTAACACGCGGCGCCTGGGCGGGGCGGACAACGTGGGGTTCGCCATTCCCGTCGACATCGCCAAGGAAGTGGTGGAGACCATCATCGAGACCGGCCGCGTCCGCCGCAGTTGGATTGGTGCTACGTTCCAGGAGATTACGCGGAAAGACGAAGAGATCGACCGGAACGGCGTGGTCATCGCGGATGTGAATCCCCTGTCTCCGGCGTTTGAAGCCGAACTCCAGGCCGGCGACATCCTGCTGGAGGTCAACGGTACGCGAACCAACGCCCGCTTCGTCGAGGACTTGTCCGCCATTCGGAAGCTCATCGCGGACCTGCCCGTGGGCGAACCGGCGACGCTGCGCATCGCGCGGGGTGAAGAGATTCTGGACATTGAGGTGGTGACCGAAGAGAAGAGCGACCTGAAGGGCCAGGAAGTGGCATTGGAGGAATGGGGGTTCACCGTTTCCGAAATGACCCCCGCCATCGTGCGGCGGGCGGGCCTGCCGTCGCGGCGCGGGGCGGTCGTGTCGGGCACGCAGGTGGGAGGTATCGCCGCGAACGCCGGCCTCAACCAGGGAGACATTATCCTCAGGATGGATGAGACCGAGGTGGAGAACCTGGCTTCCTTCAAGCGCCTCTACGACGAGCGGGTCGCTTCCAAGCAACGGCTTGTGCTTCTCGACGTGAAACGGAGCGCTGCTACCCGGTACGTGCTCGTCAAGCAAGGTCAGGATGAGAAACCGGAGCCTGGCGCGGATGCGTTGCAGCCACCCGCACAGGACACGGAAGTGGATCCCGGAACGGGTGAAAATCTTTCCCCCGGCAATGGAGGCGCGGACCATGTTGAGTAGTGCATTGGCAGTAGTGGCGGTGGCCGCGCAGATCTTGGTGGCGGATGGGAGTGGAGCGGCCGGTCTTCCTCAGGCCTTCGTCGAAGAAGCCTACGGGGATCTTGCGCCGGCGGTTTGCATGCTTTCCTTCTCATTGGAGGTGACCAATCCGTCGTCCGGGAAGACGGCCCGTCGCGACCGGCGAGCCCTGGGATTGATCGTGTCGGCTGATGGACTCGTCATGACGCACGGGCACATGAAGACCCAGAACGCCGAGCCGGACAATATTCGCGTGACGCTGGACCAGAACGGCGACGAGAAGGACTATGACGCAAGCTTGCTCAGGAAACCCGAGGATGTGAACGTCTGCTTCCTGCGCATCGAACATGACGAGCCGCTCGACCTTCCCTATGTGCGGTTCAAGGCGGATGGAGATCTCGATCTGGGCGAGCCCGTCATGCTCCTTGGCGTTCTGAACCCAAGTCTCGATTACGAGCCCACCGTCTACTTGCGGCGCGTGGGCGCCGTCCTCGAGAAACCCCGGCGCACCTTGTGCCTGGACGAGCGCGTTCCCTTCGGCGCCGTCGGCGGCCCCGTGGTTAACCCCGATGGAGACGTTGTCGGCGTTGTGGGGCTCGACATGTCTCCAGGGGAAGGCGGGGACCTGTACATCCGGCACGGACACCCGCTCGTCTACCAGAGCAGTCTCTTCGCGAAGTTCATCGCCAATCCGCCCGGCGAAGAGGAAATAGAGGAAGACGGGACAGACGCGTGGCTCGGCGTGTTCACGCAACCCCTCACGGACGACCTTGCCGACTACTGGGGCCTGGACCAGAACGGAGGGGTCATTGTCAGCAGCATCGTGACCGGGTCTCCTGCCGAAAAAGCGGGAATTCTTCGCGGAGACGTCATCGTGCGGTTCAACGATGTGCCGGTCAAGGCCAAGCAGGACCAGGAGGTTCTGGGTTTCACCAAGCTTGTACGTGAAACCGGTGCCGGCCACGAGGTGGAAGTGGAACTCCTCCGAAAAGGCGAAACCACCAAGGTTCAGGTCGCCTTGGACGAGAAGCCCAAGACGTCGCGAGAGGCCGAGGAACTGGTCGACGAGGTCTTCGGTCTGACGGTCCGTGAACTGACCACCGATGTGCGGCTCATGCTCAATCTGAACGACCAGATTCAGGGCGTCATCGTGCGCCGCGTACGATCGGGTAGTTGGGCCGAGATCGCGGGATTCCGCCCCGGTGTCATCATCTTGCGATTCGGCGACTACACCGTGACGAGCCTGGAGGAATTCAAGAGCGCCGCTGCCAGCATCGCCGAGAAACAGCCGGACGAAGTGACCGTGTTCTGCCGCGTAGGGGCGCGCACGGGGTTCTTCCGGATTCAACCCCGCTGGAAATGATAATGAGGGTAGCCCCGAGCATCATAGCCGCTGTAGCGGCCCTGACGGTTTTCGGGGGGTGCAGGACGGACTCGGCCGATCGGCTGCCCAAGGCGGAGGAGTTGTACCTCGCGCAACGGTACGACGAGGCCATCCCGTTGCTGCGGCAGCACTTGGTGGTGCATCCAGACGACGCGGCGGGCCATTTCTACCTGGGGAGCTGCTACATGCTGTCTAGCGACCCTTGGATGGTACTCGCTCAGGGCGAGATCGAAACCGCCCTCGCCATTTTCGAGCGAACAGGCAAGAAGAGCCCCATCGACCGATTCACCGACACCTACTTCGAGTTGCGCTGTCATCTGGAATTGGCCAAGATTCTCTTCAAGCAGGTGATCTTCCTTGCCGACGAGAACGGGCCTCCCCGTTTGGCGGCGATGGTCGTCGAACGCCTTGAGGAAACCCTCGAGCGCGTGCGGAAGATCGATCCCTCGGCCCCCGAGGTCGCCCAACTGGAGGGTCTGATTGCCCGGGTACATACGATCCCCGGCCTTCGCCTGACACCGGACGCCTACCGCGGCCGTCAGCCAAGGCTACGTCCGAACGCATCGCCACCCGGCCCCCGCCAGATCCTATGAGAAAAGCCCTTCCCCGCACGCGGGGAAGGGCTTCTTGCTCTGCGTTTCTATACGGCGGGAACGGCTAGGTCGTCGCCTTCGCATCGTCCGAACCGGACTTCTTCTTGCGTTTGCGCCGGTTTCCGCCACTGGGCCGATTCCCGCCGCTCTGACCGGGGTGAGCCAAATGCTTGCCTTGGATCTTCTGCCACAGGTAGACCACCGGGCTGGCAATGAACACCGACGAGTACGTACCGACGATGACGCCCGCAATGAGGGCGAACGAGAAATCGCGGATGACCTCGCCGCCAAAGATCCACAGCACCATGACCACGAACAGCGTCGTCAGCGATGTGAGCAGCGTGCGGCTCAAGGTCTGGTTGATGCTGATATTCAGAATCTCGGCAAACGAGAGACCACGGCCCCGGTAGAGGCGCAAGTCTTCGCGGATACGGTCGAACACCACGATCGTGTCGTTGAGCGAGTAACCAATGATGGTAAGCAATGCCGCCACCACAGGCAGCGAAATCTGCCGTTGGAACAGTGCGAACAGACCAACCGTCACCAGCACGTCGTGCATCAATGCCACCACGGCGCCCACCGCGAACTTCAACTCGAACCGGAACCACAAGTAGGCGATGATGAAGATCATGGCCACCGCGATTGCCCAGACGGCGTCCCGTTTCAACTGCTTGCCTACTGCCGGGCCCACCGTGTCGACCTTCACTGTCTCCACACTGTCGCACACGCCGGCGGCCACAAGGGCCTCCTCGATGCGTTGTGAAACCAGGCTCGTCGCGTCGGCCATCTGCTCGGGCGCTTCTTCCTCGGCCGGCTCCGATACGGCGGCTTCCGCCGCGCCTTCGCTGGCGTCCTCTTCTTCACCCGTTTCGTCAACACGAATCAGGAACTGGTTGGCGCTGTCGGAGTCTTCCTTCTCGTAGTCCACTACGCTGGGATTTGTGAACCCGGCATCCGTGAGTGCCCGACTGACGTCAGTCTCCGCAAGGACGCCCGGCGCCTGGAGATTCACCACCATGCTTGTGCCGGGGTTGAAATCGACGCCGAAGTTGTCGTTTCCGCGGACGCCGAACATGGCAAGTCCAATGCCGATCACCACGATGCTCACGATGACGGCCACGCGCCGCTTCTCAAGGAACTTCACTTTGGTTTCGGGCTTCACCACGCTCATCATGGTGAGATTCTTCAGGAGGCCCTTGTCGGCCGCAAAGTCGAACATGGCCCGGCTGACGATCAGCGCCGCGAACACGCTCGTGCAGACGCCGATGGAAAGAGTGACGGCGAATCCTTCGATGGGACCGGTACCGAACTCCATGAGCACGGCGGCTGCAATCAGGGTCGTCACGTTGGCATCGAGAATCGTCACCGTGGCTCGGGCAAACCCGCTGTCAATGGAAGCGAGCACCGATTTGCCGTTGCGCACTTCCTCGCGGATGCGCTCAAAGATGAGCACATTTGCGTCCACGGCCATACCGATGGTGAGAATCATGCCCGCAATGCCCGGCAATGTGAGCGTGGCGTTGAAGTACGCTAAGGCGGCAATCACGAGGAGGGCGTTCACCATGAGTGCCAAGTCGGCCACGATGCCCGCGTACCGGTAGTAGATGGCCATGAACAGAATGACGATGGCCAGACCGATTACGGCCGAGTACACGCCCTTCTGGATGGACGCCGAACCCAGTGTCGGGCCCACGACGCCGGTCATGTCCTCGTCGAGGGGCACATTCATGGCGCCTGACGTCAGGGCGATCGCCAGGTCACGAGCTTCGTATCCGTCGAAGCTGCCGGTGATTTCGCCGCTGGTGTAGATCGTGCTGTTGATGGTCGGCGCCGATTCCACCACGCCATCGACCACAACCGCGAGATTCCTGCCGGTGTTAGCTTCCGTGAGTTCACCGAACTGACGCCCGCTGTCGATGTCCAATTCGAACAGAATCTTGAACCGGTCGCCGGCCGACTGCTCGTCGCGCATGGCGATGGCTCGTTCGAGACCTTCACCCGACATGGCGCGCGGCGCTTCGAGCACGTACATCAGGTAATTCTGGTTCTTGGCCCATTCCTTGGGCTTCCGGCTGAACGCCAGCATAGCGTCTTCGGGGATGAGGCCTTCGACTTTCTTGGCCTCCTTGACCATGTCCTGAACGATGGCGTACTGCTCGGGTTTGATCTCGAAGGGCTGCACCGATCCCAGTCCGCTTCGTTGCAGGCGGGGTGCGAAATCCTTGTTGAAGTGGCCGTCGATGGCCTTGAGCACGCTGAGGGTCTTGTCCTGGCCTGCCAGAAGGTAGAACTCAAGGTACGCGATACGTGTGATGATCTCTTTGGCACGCTCGAGATCCCGTTCACCGGGAAGCTGGATCTGAATCTGATCGGTGCCCATGGCCTGGATAAGGGGTTCCTTGGCCTCGAACTCGTTAATGCGGCGTTCGATGCGCTGGAGCGTCTCGTCCTGGGCGCGCTGGATGAGATCCTCTTCCTTCCAGTTGGGGTACCGTTCCTTCAGGTCGTCCATCTTGGCGTCCATGCGGAGACCGAAGATCATGTGGATGCCGCCCTGGAGGTCCAGGCCAAGGTTGATCACGCGGTCGCGATCACACTGGGACCAACGGCGAAGGTTCTTCCACGTGTCCTTGAAGTAATTGGGTTTCCCGGCGTCCGCGTCTTCGAGCCTCCACTGCTCAAGACGGTCCGCGCGCTGCTCGGCCGTAAGGGTCATCCACCCGATGGTGGGATATACATTGACCAACGCGATGGCGAGCACCGCGAAGATCAGAATGGTCCTGGTCTTACCTCGTTTCATGTATGACTCCACTGGCGATGCCGGCAGGCGGGGTCTAGTTCCTGGTCCGTGGCCGGCGGTCGCGGGTTAACGTACATTCATCCCCAAGCTATTCGTCCGATTCGTCGTCGCTGCTGTTCACGCGCGATACCGCGCCTCGAACGAACTGCATCTTGATGGGCGGGTCTTCGCTGACGCGAAGCACGACGGTTTTCTCTTTGAGTCCGACGACCGTGCCGTAGATTCCACCGTTCGTGATGACCTCGTCGCCCTTGGAAATGCTGTTGAGCATTTCGCGACGTTCCTTCTCGCGCTTCTGCTGCGGACGGATCATGAAGAAATAGAACACACCGATGAAGAGAAGGATCATCGGGAGCATCTGCATAAGAGGATTCGGCTGATCCGCTCCGCCCGTGCCGTCGCCGGTGGCTCCAGCAGCGTCACTCGCGGCGGCCATCACCGCGTTACTCAAGGTCCAAACGGTAGTCCACACGATGTCTACTCCTTAACCTGTAGAAAAGAAAACGCTGACCCCAATCAGGCCGCGGACGGCCCCCGGGCCGCGTATTCATTGAGAAACTCGCGCTTGAATTCCACAAAGCGCCCGGCGCAAATAGCTTTGCGCATTTTGGCCGCTAATTGTAGCATGAAGAAAAGGTTGTGTAAAGTATTCAGCCTCAGGGCGAGTATCTCGCCAGCCCGCCACAGATGGCTCAGATAAGCCCGCGTGTACGTCTGGCATACCGGACACCCGCAGTCCGGGTCGAGGGGTCCGAAATCGGTCTGGAATCGCCGGTTCTTGATGTTCATCCGGCCCTGATGCGTGAACAGGCTTCCGTTCCGTGCGTTGCGCGTGGGCATGACGCAATCGAACATGTCGATCCCGCGTTCCACGCACGCCAAAAGATCCTCCGGCGTGCCCACGCCCATGAGATATCGTGGCTTGTCCTTCGGGAGATGGGCCACCGCCCACGTGGTGGCGTCGTACATCTCTTCCTTGTTTTCCCCGACACTCACGCCGCCCACGGCGTACCCCGGAAAGCCAATATCGACGGTGCCTTGAGCGCTTTCTTCGCGGAGATCCTGGTACACGCTGCCCTGGACAATGCCGAACAGGGCCTGATCCTTCGCCTCGCGTTCCTCCCACTGGGTCTTGCACCGCCGCGCCCAGTCCAGTGTCATCCTCATGGATTTGGCGGCAACGTCGCGTTCGACGGGGTAATGGGTGCATTCGTCGAAGCACATGATGATGTCCGCGCCAATGGCGATTTGCACGTCAATGGCCTTTTCCGGCGTCAGCACGTGCTTGGACCCGTCGATGTGGCTTTGGAAAGTCACGCCGTCGGGCGTCACCTTGTTCATCTGGGCCAGACTGAACACCTGGAACCCGCCCGAATCGGTGAGAATGGGGCGATCCCAGGCCATGAACCCGTGCAGCCCGCCCGCTTGTTCCAGGATGTCGGTCCCGGGCCGGAGATAGAGGTGATATGCGTTTCCCAGGATGATCGGGGCGTCGATGGCCCGCAGGTCGTCCTGACACAGCGCCTTCACGGTCCCCTGCGTGCCCACGGGCATGAAGACCGGCGTTTCCACGTCCCCATGAGGTGTGCGGAATCTGCCCGCACGCGCCCCGCAGGCCGGGTCGGTCGCTTCGAGATCGAAGGAAAATGTGCAATCCATTCTGTGTGTTCCTGACAACGGCAGCCTTTGGGCAGGTCGGCATCCGCGGAACGGGACCCCAGCCTGCCGCTATCCTTCCGACGTGGTCTGGGTCGTCGTGAGCTGGATGGCCTCAGCGGCCCGTGTGGCGGTCTCAATGGCCTCTTGGGCGTTGTCACCCGAAGCCATCACGTAGCCCACTGCGTCGCGTGACGCGCAGTCCACCACGTGGCCAAGGGTGGTCCCCACCGTGACGGTCACCACTACATCCTCCACGCCGGGTACCGCACGGGCCTCGTCTTCACCCGCGATTTCGGTGACGATGCCCGAACGCGAGGGGATCCAATGGACCGCGGCCCCCCGAATCCACTTTCGCTCCTCGCACGGCGGCTCGCCCAGAGCTACCCGGAAGGCGTCGGCCATGAAATCCATCCCGTAGGTCAAGGGGATCAGGTCGGTCGGGATACGGCCACCGCCCGGACGGCCCGCGATCTCCACAATGCGCGGTCCCTCGGGCGTGATGATGACCTCCACGTGGGTGGTGCCGTCCGTGTAGCCGACCGCCTGGAGCCCGGTTGAAGTCATGTCGATAATGGCCTGCTGGGTGGCGTCGTCGACGAGGGGCGGCATGTGAATGCCCAAATCGAACCGGTGCGGTGGGTCGCTACGGTCCTTGCCCGTCAACCCTCCGACGATGTAGTCGCCGCGCCACATGAGCCCGTCGACGTTATACTCTTCGCCCTCCATGAACGCCTCAACCAGCACAAGACCCGACCGCGTCCGCTTCCGGGCCTGATTGAATGCCAGGGACACCTCTTCCGGATGATCCACGCGGCGGACGCCCCGGCTGGCGTTGCCGTCGGCTGGCTTTACGATGACCGGCAGCCCGATCGCTTCGGCGGCGGATTCGGCTTCGTTCAATTCCCGGACCCCGCGGAAATCGGGTGTTGGTACCCCGGCTGCACTCAAGGCTTCCCGCATGGCGAGTTTGTTGCGAACGCGGTGCGCCACCTCCGGCGGCACCCCGGGCAGGCCCAGCGTGCTTGCAGCGGACGCGACCGCCTCCACACTCCACTCCGCGGCCGAATAGACGCCGTCGACTCGGTGTGTTGACGCCGCCCGCACCACCTCGTCGGGGTCGCAAATGTCGCCCACTACCGCTACGTCGGCCACGTTCAGGCCTGGAGCGTCCTGGTTGCCATCCATGGCGATGGCGAGCAGGCCCATCTTGCGTGCTTTGCGGACCATGCCGATCTGGTTCGGACCGGCCCCGACTATCAGGATGCGCTTCGACATGAACCTCGATTCCTCCGTGGACGTGACTCCGGGCATCATACCACGTCGCGACGGGGCGTCTCGACGTTGGCGTGCCGGGCTCAACTGGACCGTCGCGGTCAGGTAGTCTTGTCAGGTGTGCCACCCTCAAGCGGCAGCTTGTGGGTGTCCTGATTCACAAAGAGGCCGCTATCCCGTACGCTGAAGACACCCACAACAGTGTTGTGGGTGGCACACTGGCTATAAAGCAGGTTCCCGGTACGCCCCCGCGCGTATCGGGGTAGTTTTCAGGCGCGACGCCCGCTCCCGGATGGTTCTAGCGCGATTGCCGTGAGTTGGCACGGGGATTGTGGGAACCGGATGCGTGCGTTATGCTATGCTGCATAGCTCAGCTCACACGAGAGGCCTTGCCTTGGGGTGTCCGCTCTCCGACGGGCGGGTTCGAGGTCTCGCAGGGCTGGTCGGTGTCCAACTGGACAATCCTGGCGACGCATGGGTTCGGCGTCTTCACACGGCATAGGAGGGATATGCGCAAGTGAACATGAATTGGCTCGACTGGACTATCGTATCGGCACTTCTAGTGTTCATCATCGGCTGCGCCTTCTATACCAACAGGTACACGAAAAGCGTGGCCGATTTTCTTGCGGCCAACCGGTGCGCGGGCCGGTACCTTCTGAGCATCTCGTCCGGCATCGCGGGTTTGGGCGCGATCAGCGTGGTGGCCATGTTCGAGATGTACTACAATGCCGGATTCACCGCCACATGGTGGGGCATGCTCATGGCGCCCGTGGCCCTGGTCATGGCCTTGTCAGGCTGGGTCGGGTACCGCCTGCGCGAAACCAGGGCCATGACCCTGGCCCAGTTCTTCGAGGCCCGGTACAGCAAGAGCTTCCGCATCTTCGCCGGGATCATCCTCTGGGTCTCGGGTATCGTCAATTTCGGCATCTTTCCCGCGGTGGGCGCTCGGTTCTTCATCTATTTCTGCGGCCTGCCACAGGAGTTCATGCTCTTCAATCTCACCGTATCGACATTCGCCGCCATCATGTTCGTGTTGATCGGCATTTCCCTGTTGTTCGTGTTCCTCGGGGGGCAGATCGCGGTCATGATCACCGACTTCTTCCAGGGCATGTTCACCAACGTGGTGTTCCTGATCATCCTGGGGACGATATTCTGGCTTTTTGACTGGGAATCCATCGTCGAGACGCTGAAGGCCGCTCCCGCGGAGCAGTCCCGGCTCCATCCGTTCCACACCAGCAAGGTGGAAGGCTTCAATTTCTGGTACTACTTCATCCAGATCGTCACGCTGATTTACGGCTACCGCGCCTGGCAAGGATCACAGGCGTACAACTGGTCGGCCAAATCGGCCCACGAGGCCAAAATGGCCGGTATCCTGGGTGAATGGCGTGCGTTGGTCCTGATGCTGGTGGTCATGCTTCTGCCCATCGGCGCATACGTGGTCATGCATCACCCCGACTACACGGAAGTGGCCGCGCAGGTGAACGCGCGGGTGGCCGCCATTGAGGGCGAAACCATCCAGAAGCAGATGACTGTCCCGCTCGCCCTGACCGCCATACTTCCCCACGGCGTTCTGGGACTCCTCTGCGCCGTCATGGTGGCCGCGTTTATCTCCACCCACGACACCTACTTGCACTCGTGGGGCAGCATCTTCGTGCAGGATGTGATTCTGCCCTTCCGCAAGAATCCGTTCACACCCAAGCAACATCTGTGGCTTCTCAGATTCTCCATCCTCTTTGTGGCGATCTTCATCTTCTGCTGGAGCATGTTCATTCCCCAAGTGGACTTCATCCTCATGTTCTTCGCTATCACGGGGGCCATCTGGTTGGGCGGCGCTGGGTCGGTCATCATCGGCGGGCTCTATTGGAAGCGCGGGTCCACGTTCGGAGCGTTCTCGGCCCTGGCCATGGGCGCCATCATTGCCGTCACCGGGATTGTGGTCAGCCAGCTCTGGGAGCCCAAGGTCTATCCGTTCCTGGCCGCTTCCGCACCCGGAGTACTTGCCGCCTTCACACGTGTCGTTGAAGGCATCGCCGCGCGTGTTCCCGGCATCAACTGGGAGGTAACCCCGGACAAGTTCCCCATCGATGGCCAATGGGTCAATTTCATCGCCATCGTGTGCGCGTTCAGCACCTACATCGCCGGTTCGCTCACGTCCTGGCTGATACTCAAGAGCCCGCCGTTCAACATGGACCGCCTGCTTCACCGGGGCAAGTACCTCGTGAAGAGCGACCATGACAAGGAAGACGCGAAACCCGCCACGGGCTGGCGAGCGGTTCTGCCAAACAAGGAATTCTCAATCGCGGACAAGGGCGTCTACTTCGGCAACTTCACTTGGACCCTCTCCTGGTTCGCCATCTTTGCCATCTTCACCACATGGCACTTGGGCTGGGGGATGACCGACGAGCACTGGGCTACCTTCTGGGGCGTCAAGGTGGCCATCACGGTGATCATCGGCACCGGCACGACCATCTGGTTCTTCATTGGCGGGATTCACGATATCCGAGACCTGTTCAAGACGCTGGCGACAGTGAAGCGCGACCATCGCGACGATGGCCGGGTCATCCGGCATCATAACGTCGCGGACGAACCGACGGACGAAGAGACCGAGGAAGATGTATAGACACACGGCTTCGGGACAGGGCATCTTGTTCCGAGGTTGATTGATTTCAGGCAGATGTCGGCATGGGGCGGCATCACGGATTTGGGAGGTAGACTCATGATCGTTCGAGGATATGCATTGATCGCCGCCGCAACCGTGCTCGTTGCCTTGGCCGGGTGTGCAACCGGCGCCGCGAAGACAGCCCCGGTGCTGGAACCTTACGTGTGCCGACAGGCCGACGGTCCCGTTACGATTGACGGAAAGCTGGACGAAGCCGCCTGGAAGCGCGCCGTCGTCCTCTTCGAGTACTTCGTTTTCCAACCCGAAGGCGCCGAGAACCGGAGCCCGTCGAGCGTCCGGTTGTTGTGGGACAAGGCGTTTCTGTATGTGGCGTTCGTGTATGAAGACAAGGACATCTGGTCCTATTCGGACAAGGCGGACGACGAACTGTGGAACGGCGACGTGGCCGAACTGTTCATCAAGCCCAGCGTTGACGAGAAGCTCTACTACGAGTTCGTGATGGCGCCGAACGGAGCGATGTACGACGGTTGGTATCCCAGCCGCGGCGCCGGTGGATTCCATCGGTTCAAGGGGTGGTCGTCGAATGCCAAGGTGGCCACGGAGGTGCGCGGCACGGACGGCGACCCGTCCGACGACGACGAGGGGTACACCGTGGAAATGGCGATCCCTATGTCGATCCTCCCGGATTGGGCCCAGCCAGCCGAGGGCAAGACGTGGACCTTCGGCGCTTTCCGCTACGACTACTCGAAGGAGTATGAGGAGCCGCTGCTCGTGATGTGCATTCCAGAAGCCGTGGGCCACGGGTATCACTCCTACGAGGGGTACCGGCCGCTGCGATTCGAGAAGTAGTCCGATTTCCGCGCGTTGACGGCGGCCGTCCGCCGGATGAGGAGGAAGGACCGTGCCGAAGGAGTACGTGCTGGCGCTTGACCAGGGAACCACCAGTTCCCGGAGCATTGCGTTTGACCGGCAAGGGGCCATCGTGGCCTCCGTGTCCCAGGAATACGAGCAGATCTACCCGAAGCCGGGTTGGGTCGAGCACGACCCCAGCGCCATCTGGGAAAGTCAATTGGCCACGGCGAAGGCGGTCCTGGATCAGGCCGGTATCGACGCCGGCGACCTCGCGGCCATCGGCATCACGAACCAGCGTGAAACCACGGTGGTGTGGGAACGCGCCACGGGCAATCCCATCCACAACGCCATTGTCTGGCAATGCCGCCGTACGGCCGACTTCTGCGACAAGCTCGCGGCCGACGGGCTGACCGAGGAGTTTCAGGCGCGGACGGGGCTAGTTCTGGATGCCTACTTCTCGGGTACCAAGGTGAAGTGGATTCTCGACCATGTGGACGGGGCCCGCGAGCGCGCCGCCCGCGGGGAACTGTGTTTCGGCACTATCGATTCGTGGTTGCTGTTCAAGATGACGGGCCGCCATGCCACGGACTATTCCAACGCGTCGCGCACGCTCATGTACAACATTCACGACCTGGAATGGGACGACGCCCTGCTCGGGCATCTCGACGTGCCCCGCGAAATGCTGCCCGAGGTCCTGCCGTCGTCCGGCGTGTTCGGAACGACGACCGTGTTGGGCGGCGAAGTGCCCGTGGCTGGTATGTGCGGCGACCAGCAGAGCGCCTTGTTCGGACAGGCGGCTTTCAACCCCACGGAATGCAAGAATACGTATGGGACCGGGTGCTTCCTGCTGATGAACACCGGTGAGAAACCCATCGCGTCCCAACACGGTCTACTTACCACCATCGCCTGGGGTATTGACGACCGCGTCGAGTATGCCCTGGAGGGTAGCGTCTTCATCGGCGGCGCGGTTGTTCAGTGGCTCCGGGACGAACTCGGCATGATCGCCACAGCCGCCGAAAGCGAGCAGGTGGCCGCCCAAGTGCCTGACGCTGGAGGCGCGTATGTTGTTCCCGCGTTCGTGGGATTGGGCGCTCCCCATTGGGATATGCACGCCAGAGGCACCATCGTGGGCCTCACACGGGGCGTGTCGCGGGCGCACATCGTGCGCGCTGCTCTCGAATCCATCTCGTTCCAGTCGGGCGACGTGGTGCGCAGTATGGAGTCGGACACGGGCGAGCGCATCCCCCTGTTGAAGGTGGATGGCGGCGCCGCTGCCAACAACCTGCTGATGCAGCACCAGGCCGATCTTCTGGGCATTCCCGTGGTCCGGGGCACGTGTCTTGAGACCACGGCCATGGGCGCGGCGTTTTTGGCCGGTATTGCGACCGGGTTCTGGGGCGGAATGGACGAGGTCCAGCAGATCTGGCAGGAGGACCGGGTGTTCCAGCCTGAATGGCCTGAAGACAAGCGAGCCAACGAGTTAGCAGGCTGGGAACGGGCGATCAAAATGACCAAAACCAAGAATTAGGCCATGTTGTAAATAGTTGAACCAATTAGATTTGCGGGAATCGGCATCTCCATGATACAATGAAGTTGGTCAGCGCCACATGTGGCGTTTCTCCTTCCGCGGAGGCCCCGGAGATACGTTTCCTGGGCCTCTAGAAGCAACTCGCGGTCGCGAGTAGTTCCCGCGAACCCGGCGAGATTGGATAGAGCGGGCCGGGACATTTGATACCCCGGCCCGGTTCTTTGTTTTCCCCCAGACCACCCACTCAGTTGTCACTTCCCATCACGTCACGGAATGACGTTCATGGGAGCATCACTTCAACTCGCCATCGCGATACGTGTAGACGACATCCTCAATCTCGTCGGCGTACCGATCGCCCTCCTGGAGGTCGAGGGCGGCGACCGTGAATAGCGCGGGGTCGACGGGTTCATTGATGCTTCGTGTCTGGAACGTGATCTCGCGGGTGCCTACGAGACGTCCCCGACGATACTGCGAGCGCTCGACGCGCAGCGGCATGTCCGTACCCTCCAACAGAAGGTAGTCAGACTCCGTCACCGACCTCAAGGTTCGGTCGCCGTCCATCACAACCGTACGCAGGACGCGAACCGTCTCGCCAACCTCGATGGTGTCCTCGCGGAGGCTTGTGCCCATCTGATTCCCCTCAGCGTCGACGAGAATCCTGGGAGCAGTGAGCAGGTAACGGCTGACTCTGTCGTCGGTTGAGAGCAGTTTGAGCGTGATCGGGTGGCCTCCAACGTCGTTCTTCCGTTCTCCTTCGACGATCTGCTCGAAGATACGGAGATCGTCCGCCAGCCACGCCCCCCTGAACCCATGCCGCGGGTCTATCCGCGGTCCACTGAGCCAAAGATGCACCTTCTCCGGGGCTTCGCGCACGGCCGACGGCTTCGAGCGGCTTAGATGTGGATTCGAATGCAGGAAGTGCTCCGGTGTGAGAACGTACTGTTCGTAGGTCGGCGCTGTCGAGACTCTATGGTTGCCGCTACGCTCCGACCACTCTGGCGCCAAGACGTACTCATGCGCCACAAACAACGCATCTTTCGCAGCATCCACCGCGAACTCCGCGGTTCCCGAATGCCTGTGGCACAGTTCGCCGTTTGCCGGCCCCTCGTAGAACTCAGGTGTGCCGTACGTTGGCACCATCTTGTCTTCGTGCGAGAACGACCCCTGCCACGTCTTCACCTGCTTGTAGTTAGAGCGAATCTGCTTCGTCCATGTCCTGAGGAGTTCACACGCTTCTTCGGGGCTGTACTCTTTCACGTATTCCGCGCCATGCGCTGTGGCGGCGGCAACCAACGCGAGGGCGGATAGTACCCAACCAACCCGTTTGGCAGCAAGACCACTTCTTTCTGGAAGAATCATTCTCATAGCCTTCATCCGCTCCTCCAAGTGGTCTGTAGCCCATAGCGACCCGACACCTGTTTTCCCGCGCTCTTTCGTGAGGCCCCTGCCCTGCCGATTCTAGGGCGTGGGCGTATCGGCCGCTTCGTCGTCAGGTTCCTCATGCTCGAAGACAAGCACAACGCCGTCTCGCGTCTTGCCCACCTCTACCATCACTTCGACTGGCGTCGTGGCGCCGCGCAAGTCACTGCCGTCGGGTTGCGCCACGAGAACCGTGGGGCCCGGCAGCAAGGTCGGGACGACGAAGCTGCCTTCGGGATCTACGTGGTTGAAATGTGAGCCATACCTCGAGTGCGTCCGGTTCCTTGCAGACACAGCCACCCCCATAACCGGATTCCCTTCCACGTCGATCACCCTGCCAGCCACCGATCCAGTTGCATCCAGCTTGAGGACCACGCTCGCAAGACCGTCGGAAGGAAGCGGAAGGGGAGACATTGGTCGCATGAGCATGCACGGCTTCTGGGCCTTGAGTGTCACCTCAGTGCTGCCCTTCGGTACCGCGCAGAAGAAGCTACCATCGGGCTTCGAAACGACCTTGCTGCTGCCCTTGTCGGAACGCGCCGTTACGGTAGCCAACGCGGTCGGGTCACCCCATAGGTCGAACACTTGCCCTCGGATGGGGACTCCCTTTTGGACAGGGAAGTCAACCTCAGCCTTCACTTCTCCACGCCCAAGTTCAATTGTCATGCGGTGCGTCGGGCCGTCTGGATAGCCTTCGATGCGCTTGAGGAACAGTCGACACGTCCCAGGTCTCACCCCCTCACAGTAGTAGAAGCCGTTCGCGTCCGTCTGTACCACGGGGTGTTCGTACCAGAACGTAGAATGGTCTTCCCCACCAATTTCCACCGTGATTCTGGTCCCGGCGAGGCCTTCGCCCGTATCCGCATCATATACCCGACCACCCAACGCACTGCCCATCTCCGTCAGAACCGTTGCTTCGACGATTTGCTGGCCATTCGCCACCGTGACCTCGACCGGAGCACCCGCGTTGACCCAAGCGCAACGCCCTATCGTCAGTTCATATGTCTCTGCATTCAAACCCTGGAATTGAAATCTGCCGTCTGTTCCCGTCGCGGCTTCCTGTCGATCACGGTACACGGCGCCTCGGGTCAAGAGAATGGGAACATTTGGCAGTGGTTCATTCGTTGCCACGTTCACTGCCCGGCCTACGAGCGCGGCCCCACGGGGCAGTACGATCTCGTTCCCTTCGACACCGGTTTCGAACCACGAGGAAAGAGTCGTCGCATATCCGTCTGCCTTGACCCAGAAGCGCCATTTGCCGGGAAACGCAAAGGGCGTATAGAAGGCGCCGTCGGACTCCGCAACGACTGCAGCGGCGGTGGTCACCCAGAGGCCAAGCTCACCGAGCATCCTGGAGTACGTATGGGCATACAGCACGGCTCCCGATACAGGCAAGCCACTCTCGTCAACCACGCGGCCGGAGAGCGGGCTCGTTGGCAGGATGCGGAGTTCAACGAAGACTTCCGGGTCGGGGTATGTTCGGCAAGCGGCGACTGCAAACCCATCTTCTGTGTAAGCCATCACGATGAACTTCCCTGTTGGAAGGCCGGGGAACGTGAATGCCCCGTATTCGTCGGCCTCTGCCGTCTTGTTGATTGCGAGGTCCGGTCCAAGCGGCGCACCGGATCCGCCGGTTCGGACCATTACGATTGTGGCCCCGGGCCGATCTACCCACCCAGTCACCACGCATGGCCCAGTGAGTTGATCGGGGAGTTCAGGAGGGCTGGCTTCGATGACCGCGAGCAGGCTCGACAGGATCTTGTTGCCCACTCTAAGCGTATCAGGGTCTTCCGCCGATTCGGCCTCGTCGGGCTCTGGCAACTCCGCATCGAGTTCCGCCTGTGCCACCTCAACCGGTTTTGACGGGGAGGGCATATTTCCAATGGCCGCATCCTGACCCATAGTACCCAGGTAGGTGCCACCTGACAGAACTGCCAATGCGCTAACAACCGCAACAATGCCTGCCTTCAGCACGGTACTTCCTGTGAACATAGAGGTCCCCTCCGAGGCGCCTCCGGGCGCCGGTTCAGTTGGTTTGGACAGATTCTCAACATTCGACAGAGGCGCGTCGGGCCATGAAACGTTCGCGGATGCAATGGCACCGGCAATACATGACACCCGCGCTTCCCAAGCCCGTCCCTCCTCCTGCTCTCCCTGTCCGCGTAGAACAAGCAGACGGTTTCCCAAGACCTCCCTAGCGCGCTGGAGGCGCTTACGAACGGCAGCAGGAGACGTTTCCAGTAACTGCGCGATCTCGCGCGACTTCTTGCCTGCGAAATAACGCAACATGACCACCTCGCGCATGCGGTCATCCAGCCTGTCAATTTCCTGGCGTATTAGTCCGTGCGTCTCCTTCAGTTCGACCTCGTCCGCAACCGTCGAGACGCGCGAATCCGACTCCCTTCCGAATCTCTCCATAGCCCCATCTTCCCTGACCCGCTGTCTGCACCGGGTGACGGCGATGTTGCGCGCGATCTGGACAAGCCACGCCTTGAAACGTGCCGGGTTCCTGAGAGAAGGCAGGCGTTCGTATGCAGCCAGGAATGCCTCCTGAGCGATATCCTCCACCTCGGTGGCACTCGGCGTCCAAGCTTGGGTCACGGCGTATACGACGCGGACATGCCGGGCTACCAGAGCATTGAACGCCGCGAGTTGTCCCGAGAGTGCCTGGTCTACGAGTTGGGCATCGGTATCACGCCTTCTAAACGCCATTACTTCTCGCTCGCCTCCCCTTCATTCATATATAGGTCGCTCCGTGGAGTCAGAGTGTGACAAATTTCAGTCGAGAATCACCGAATGGGCCGGCCAGATGCAAGGTTGATGTGGAAGCTGACGCCCACCATCGTCCTCTTCTTCCTCCCCCAGCGCACCTTCATCCAGAGCATCACCACCACCGGCGACAAGGCGTAGAGGCGTCGCACGTAGGCTGCCTTCGTGGGGAGCGTAGAACCATCCGGCCCATGCCGCACCGAGATTGCCGGCTTCTTGGTTTGTAGTGCGCCCTTTAGGGCGTTCCTCTGACTTGCCCGTGCGCAATCCGGAACGCCCTAAAGGGCGCACTACAAACCTGGGAAAGACTTCCAACTCTTCCTATCTCCTGGCCCGATATACGCGCCCCGTTTAGGGGCGCCGGGAAGAGTCGAGGAGTCTCGCTTGGTGGTGTTTTGCAGGCGCTTGGGCCAAGTGAAGCGATAGGGGTGGCGGGGTCCGGACACCCACAAACGAGTTTGTGGGTGGCACGCTGTGGCGGTGGAGTTATCGGGGGGGCTACTTCCCGATGCAGAAGGATTCGAAGATGCGATCCAACACGTCTTCTGGTGTCGTCTCGCCGGTGAGTTCGCCGAGGGCGGACAGGGCGTCGCGCAAATCGATGCTGAGGAATTCCGGCGAAGCGTTGAAGTTCCCAAGGAGTCGGACCAGCCCTTCAGAAGCGCGCCGGAGGCTGTCCCGCTGGTGAACGCGGTTCAGCATGCCTTCCTCGGGTCGAATGGTGACGTCGCCGAGCAGTACCTCCGCCAGAGCATCCTCCAGGGTCTTCAGTCCCGCGTTCGTCATGGCCGACACGCGGACGGTGTGGGCGAACTGATCGCCCCAATCCGGAAGGGGCGCGTCGGGCGCCAGGTCGCTCTTGTTCAGCACGAGGATTGACGGGATCTCCAGGTGCGTGACCTCCTCGGCCAGATGAGAACCTTCGCTGGTGAGCGGCACGGCCGCGTCCACCACGAGCATAACCAGATCGGCGTTGGACAGGGCGGTGCGCGCGATCTCGACGCCTATTCGTTCCACTTCGTCTTCGGTACTGCGAAGCCCTGCCGTGTCGCTCAGGCGAACGGGCACGCCGGAAACGGTGATGGTTTCTTCGATGATGTCGCGCGTGGTGCCGGGGCATGAGGTGACGATGGCGCGCGCATCTCGCAAGAGAGCGTTGAACAGACTGGATTTGCCTACGTTTGGCCTGCCCACGATGGCGGCCGAGGCGCCTTCCCGGTAGAGTCTGCCGGCGTCCGAGGTGGCGAGGAGGTGGTCCATCTTGTCGCGGACGCCTTCCAGCCGTTCGCGCAAGGCGTCGTCGACCAACTCCGGCAGGTCCTCTTCAGGGAAATCGACGGCGGCCTCGATGCGAGCCAACGCCTCCACCAGGACATCGCGCATTTCGAGAATGGCGCGGGAGAGATGGCCGTCCGCGGCGGCGCCGGCCGCGCGCAAGGCAGCGCGGGTCCCCGCGCGAATGCGGTCGATGACGGCTTCGGCCTGAAGCAAATCGATGCGGCCGTTGAGAAAGGCCCGTTTGGTGAATTCGCCTGGGTGGGCCAGCCGCGCTCCGCGCCCTAGCACTGCCTCAAGCACGGCCTGAACCGGGGCCATGCCCCCGTGGCAATTGATCTCGACCACGTCCTCGCGGGTGTAGCTGTGGGGCCCGCGCATCACCGTCACCAACACTTCGTCGATGACGCCTCGGTTGTCGCGGATTTCACCGTGGCAGACGCGATGCCGAATCTCGGCCAGGTCGCGGCCGGTAGAGCTCACGAAGAGGTCCGCTACCAGGCCGATGGCCTCGGGTCCGCTCAGGCGCACAATCCCGATGCCACCCTCGCCGGGCGGCGTCGCAATCGCGGCAATGGTGTCGTCAGGATTCCTGGCTGTCACCTTCACCACCGATGTCGGCGGACGCGGTCGACGGATGATCGCCCGCGGACGATTGACCACCACGCGAACGGCCGCCACGCCGAGGTCGACGCCGCCTGCGTGGCGGGCGATCCTCGCCGTCGCCCTCTTCGTTCTTCGGCGCAATGACGACACTGCGTACCAGCGTGTTGCCCACGCTGAATGTACGTACGTCGGGGTCGTCCTGCAACGTGACGTGAATAACCCGGCGTTCCTGAGGATTCAGAGGCTTAATCCGGATACGGCGTCCGCTCTCTTTCACCTTCTCGGCCATGCGCTGGGCCATCTCTTCGAGACTGGCGCGACGCCGGTCATGGTACCCTTCGATGTCCACGATGAGGCGTTCGGCGTCCTCGGGACCGTCCGTGGTGCGGTGGGCCATCCGGTTGATCAGATACTGCAGCGCATTCAGGTTCCGGCCCTTTCGGCCGATGAGGATGGCCGAATCGGGTGAGTCCACGCCGAGCAGCACATCGCCCTCGGGCGTATTCTTGTTCTCCACCGTAGCCTCGATGCCCATCTTGCCGATCATCTCTTGCAGGAGCGCGGCCGCCTCGCGCGCGCGCGCTTCATCGACGGGTTTCCGATCCTTGGGCGGCTCGGCTTCCCGATCGGGCGTGGGTTTCTTGGCTACCGGTTCGCGTTTCGGCTCGGGTCTGGCTTTGGGTTCAGGCTTGGGCTTGGGCTTCGGCTCGGGTCTGCCATCGGGTTTGGGCCGGGACTCCTGCCTCGGCCGCGGCTCCCGCTTGGATCGTGACTCGGGCTTGCGGTCCCGGGGGCCGCGGTCCGACCGCGACCTCGATCCGGACCGAGATCGGGACCGTTCCCGCGGCTGCCTGCGGGTATCCGCGGGCGGCCGGGACGGTTCGTCTTCATCATCGGAATCGAGTGTTACGCGGAGCTTGACGGGGCGCGCACCGATTCCGAAGATGCCGGAGCTTCCCTCGTCCAGGATCTCCACCTCGACTTCGTACCGCTCGGCGCGCAGTTGGTCGAGCGCCTCCTTGATGGCTGTTTCTCGGGTCTTCGCACTGACTTCAACGGATCTCATCTTGTTGGTTGCCTCCCTGGCTCACCCGCGGCGTTTCGTTCCGGGGCCTTTCTTGCGAGAGCCACCCGATGACTGGGGTGTGGAACCTTTGCCGCTCTCTTTCAGGCGCCGCTTACGAGCTTTCGCCGCGGTGTAGAAGTGTTGTTTCTTGCGTGGGGGCCGTTTCTCGGTCACATCCACCTTGCCGGGTTTGACGAGTTTGTTCTGGAGGATCCCCAGGACGGTGCTGGTCAGGATGTAGAGATTGAGCCCGGACGCAAACCGATAGCAAATCACGCCGAAGAAGATCGGCATGAACGTCATCATCATCTTTTGCTGCGGATTCTGGGCAGGACCGGTCGTCGGCATGAGCTTTGTGCTCAATACCATGGCGGCTGCGCCCAGAAGGGGCAGAATGTTCAGATACGCGAGGTGCTGCCCGACGAAGGGCAGGTCGCTGATGGCGGGCACAAAGCCTGCCAGGTGCAGCAACCGGTCCGGCTGGGCCAAGTCGGACACCCAATGGTAGTCGCCGAACTTCAGGAGCGTGAAGGGCGCGCCGCGTAGCTCGAAGGCGCCCCAAAGCATGCGGTACAGACCGATGAAGACAGGCAACTGAAGCAGCATGGGCAGGCAGCCGCCGATGGGGTTGACGCCCCGTTCGCGGTACAGCTCCATCATCCGCTTGTTCAGTTCCTGGGCGTCCTCTCCGTACTTGGCCTTCAGCTCTTCAATCTCCGGCGCCAGAAGCTGCATCTTCTTCATGCTGCGCATCTGTTTGATCGTCAAGGGGAACATCATCGAACGGACCAGGATGGTGAGGAAGATGATGGCCCATCCATAGCTTGGAATGACCGAGTAGAAGGCGTTGAGCAATCTCAGCAGGAGTTTGGAGAAGGCGTCCATCGTATTGACGCTTTCGAAGAAGCGCTTGGACGTGGCCAGAGAATCCCATGCCGCAGCCAGTGCCGGAGCGTAGCTCGGGCCGATGTACACGTCCCAGGAATCGGACTGCACCGCCCCAGGTGCGACCTCAAACCGGGACACGCCCGTTTCGAGGTGGAAGCGCGTCTTGTCGCCGCTCGCCCGCACCGGACGAAGGCCGCCATCGTGCTTCATCGCGACCAGGAAGTAGGCGCTACGGATGCCGGCCCACTCCACATCCATCTCCGACTTGGAGAAGGCTGCGCCGTCCTTGGGTTTCATCTTGTCGGTGCGGAGGGTCTCAAGTTCGCCGTCCTTGCGCCAGACCACCGCTTGGCGGATGCCTTTGGAGAGGTCGCCGGACGCTACGTTGGGCGACCACGTGAGGTAGTAGCCCGGGGTTCGGTCTTCACCGATGACGCTGGCCGTGTCGGCCAGATTCTCGTAGTCCACACGGGTACGGAGCACGTAGGGGCGATCATCAAGACTGTAGGTCTTCTCGAAACGAGCCATGCCGTCGAGGGTAACCCCGAAGGTTACCGACCGTTCGTCCCTGTCGACGAGGTCAAAGCGCACGCGGTCGAGATGGTCGCCGATGCGGTCGTCCGTGAACCGGACGCCGAGGGGGTAGTCGATCTCGATATCCGTGGGAAGGGGTACGGTGGGGTCCTCAGGCACGGGCGGCGTCGGCACCAGTTGGATCTCGGTTTCGCCGTGCATGTGGAGCTTCACATACGCCCGCTTGAGCCGTCCGCCGATGGGTGTGAACACCACCCGCATACTGTCGTCTTCGAGGACGATATCATCCGCTTCGGGGTTGGATTGATCGGCCACGGGCGGCAGAAACTGCGGCGCATCCGGCGGCGTAGCGGCGGTGGGAGTGCCGGGCGTGGGCGAGGAGGTGGACGGATGCCCTGGCTGGGGTTGTTGTTGCTGGGTCTGGGTCTGCTGGGGCGGTTGCTGCGGCTGCGGCGCGGGCTTCGGCATGAAGTAGTTCAGCCACACCACGAGCAGAACGGTCATGACGAGAATCGCAATCAGTTGATTGCGTGCCATAGATTTGTCTTGATCGTCGTCAAACACCTTGCTCTCCCGGCAAGGCTGACGAGTCCGATGTGCGAGGGGTCGCGATCAGGGGATGGGGTCGTCCCCACCCTTGCAAAAGGGGTTGCACCGCAAAATCCGCCAAGAGGCGTACGCGCTGCCCCGAATTGCGCCGTGTTTCTGAATCGCTGCCACCGCATATTGGGAACAGGTAGGCGTGAACCGGCAATTATCGCCAAGCCATGGCGAAATGAAGCGCTGGTAGAGTCTGATAAAGAATACCAGCACCTTACCCACTCAACACCTTTCCGGATTCAAGGAGTTGCCGTATGGCCTCGCTGCACTGCCGGAAATCCAATGTTGCCGCCCCTTGGCGCGCGACCAACACCATGTACACGTCGTCGGCCAACTGGCCCCGATGTGTCCGGTAGAATTCGCGGATGTAGCGTTTGACGCGGTTGCGCACCACGGCATTGCCAACTCGGCGCGATACGGCGAATCCGATCTTACGCCCCTGTCCCTGCCGCCGAACCGTGTAGCACACGAATTGTCGCCCGACCCGCTTGCTACCGCATTGGTAGACGTCGAGATAGTCAGCCTTGCGGGTAAGGCGTTCGTGTCTAGGGAATATGAACTGGTCCGGCACAACAGACTCGTCACCCTAAGGTTAGGCTGAAAGCCGTTTACGACCTCTGGCCCTGCGTCGACGGATTACATTGCGGCCACCGGGGGTCGCCATGCGCGCCCGGAACCCATGATTGCGTTTCCGCTTGATGTTGGAAGGTTGAAACGTTCGTTTCACTGGACTCTCCTTGTTACACTCGTGTTGCCTGGGGCATGCACCACACACTCCCGCCCGGCAGACCACGGTCGCCCGAACTTGGGCCTCGGTTGAACGCGCAAGTATAGGAAATTCCGGGTGTAAGAGTCAAATGGCGTGCGCCCACGGGGATGGGAAGCGTCGTTTCGCGCCTTCACTCGCAGAATACGCGGACGGTGCCTCCATTTTCGGAGTGGATGTCCACCTCCAGCTCCGCCAATTCGCTGGTCAGTTCGTCGAGGGCTTCAGGAGTCAGGTTGTTGATGTCGAATTCCATGCCTTTCTCGCGCATTTTTTCGTCGATCTCGTCGCGGGCCGACTGCGGGATAAGGCTGGCCAGCTTCACGCCGGCCCGTATCAGGCCCACCGGAACCTGGACGTTGACCCGGTCGCCCTTCGGCTCGTTTATCACCACGCGGAGATACTTCGGGTTGTGTTTCGGGCCCGTGCCAGGGGCCGCGCCGGGTTCGGCGGCGTCGGCGCCCACGGCCGCCATCAGCCTCTCGGCTTCGTCCACCGTCACCTTCCCGTTGGCCAGCATATCGAGGATCCGTCGTCGTTCTTCGCTCATTTGCTTCTCCTATCACCAGAATCGAATGGCCAGGCCATTCTTGTCTGCTTCCTTCAATTCCACGCCAAGCCCCCGTAGCGCGGCCAATATTCTCCATAGAGCAGGAGTGCCGAAGGCAATAGCTCGTGCCCATTGGTTGCCGAATACGGCCATTATCGTCCCTGCTATCAGGCCCAAGACCGCCGCAACAAGTGCCAACGCCGCCAACAGCGGCCAGAGCAGCACCAGCGGCAACCAGCATCCCAAGTTGCACTTGTCGTGTCGCAACAGCCGGATATGCGCCAGGATGGGGGGGATCACGATTCCAGCGCCTCCAAGGCGTCCTCGACCGATATCTCGCCCCGGTCCAGCCGGTCCAGCACGTCGGTCTGACCTGGCTCAACGTCCACATTCACAAACGGCAACTGGCCTCCGATACGGTTCAGACGGTTCTTGATGGTGGGGTAGCTGACGCCAAACAGCTTCTCCATCTGCTTGATGGAGCCGTGACTCCGCACGAAGGCTGCCACGAACACTTGATCGTCCATCGACAAGGCCGCGAGCGGTGGTGGCTCGAACCGGCCCTCAATGGCCACGTCGTTGTCGGCCATGCGCACACGCTCCACCGTGAAGGGTTTGCCCTGTGTCAGTTCGGTGAGTTTGCTCCATTCCATGCCGGGGGATCTCCTGTTTCTGAAAGGAGTGTAGTCGATCGGGTTGAATAAGTCAAGTGCGCGCTTAAATAATTGAATCTATGGGGTGATTTTGGGTGAATCAATCGGGTTCAGTGGTTGCGGGACACCCACAAACGAGTTTGTGGGTGGCACACCTGCCCAGGCCAGTCGCGGGCGGCAGTGAGTTCCGTTCGGGCGGAGTCATCGACCAGGGCGCTGTGGACAGATGGGTGTGTTTCGGGTAGGCTGGTCGAACGCCATAGAACACGACAGAGATGGAACAAGGGGGTGTAAACCATGCGTAGGGCATTCGTTGTGATCGCTCTGGCCTGCGGACTCGTCGCGTGCGCAACCACTTCGGCGCAGGACATCGAGTATGAGGCCACGTGGGAATCCATCGACAGCCGGCCCATGCCGGCGTGGTTCGGGGACTCCAAATTCGGCATCTTCATCCATTGGGGCGTGTACGCCGTGCCGTCGTGGGGTCCGAAGAGCCGGTATGCCGAGTGGTACTGGAACGATATGAACAACAAGAAGGGCGAGACCTGGAAGTTCCACGCCAAGACCTACGGGGAAGACTTCCAGTACCAGGATTTTGCGCCCATGTGGAAGGCGGAGTTGTTTGACCCGGCCGAATGGGCCGATATCTTCAAACGGTCGGGCGCGAAATACGTGGTGCTCACCTCGAAACACCACGAAGGGTTCTGCCTGTGGCCCAATCCACAGAGTTGGAACTGGAACAGCATGGACGTGGGCCCGCACCGTGACCTCTGCGGCGACCTGACCGAGGCCGTGCGCGCGGCCGGGTTGCGCATGGGCTTCTACTACTCCCTCTACGAATGGTTCAACCCGCTGTACAAGAGCGACGTGGACGCGTATGTGGACGAGCACATGCTGCCGCAGATGAAAGACCTGGTGCAGCGGTACAAACCGGATATTGTCTGGCCCGACGGCGAGTGGGGATACAAGGACGTCACATGGCGCAGCACGGAGTTTCTGGCGTGGTTGTACAACGAGTCCGATGCGCCGGATGACGTGGTGGTGAACGACCGTTGGGGTAAGGAATGCCGCAACATCCACGGCGGATTCGCCACGCCCGAGTACGGCCATATTCCCGAAGGCGGCCTCTCCAAGCAGGGGCGTTTCGAGGAATGCCAAGGCATGGGGCGATCCTTCGGCTACAACCGAAACGAGAACGTGGACAACTACCGGTCGTCAACCGAACTACTTTGTCTGCTCATCGACAACGTCAGCCGGGGCGGCAACCTGTTGCTCGATATTGGGCCGACGGCGGATGGTCGTATCCCGGTCATTATGCAGCAACGGCTCATCGACATGGGTAAATGGCTCGACGTGAACGGCGAGGCCATCTACGAAACGAACGCCTGGCGCGTGAACGCCGACGGCGAGAAGGTCCGGTATACCAAGAAGGGCGATACGCTGTACGCCATCGTACTCGACTGGCCGGGCGACGAGTTGGTGTTGACGCAACCCAAGGCCGCGGGCGAGGTGAAGGCGTCCATGATCGGCGTCGATGCGCCTGTGTCTGTCCGTGCGGAGGCCGACGGACTGCACATCGAGATGCCCAAGCTTAGCCCCGGCACTGACCCGTGCGGGCATGCGTATGTCTTCAAACTGACGGGCGTGGAATGAGCCTCGGGTAGGCCAGCGAGAGGAGAGGACGAGGCGGTGATATGGGTGCCTGAGTCTGATTTCGACTGGCTATTCCTGGCCTTGGGCCTGGCGTCGCTGGTGGCCATCACGGGGATAACGGTGGTCGTCTGTTTCGCTCTTTCCCGCAAGGTGGTTGCCCGGCTCTGGCGTCCCATGGACTCTGCATGGTCCAACGGACTCCTGATGGTCGCGTGGACGGTTCCGGGATTCGTTATCGCTGTCGCTATTAGCCCTTGGTGGGACCCCGTGGTATTCGACGTGGCCGACGCGCTGACGGAAGGCCCCGTCACTGTGACGTACGCCACGGAACCTTCGCCGGACGGAGAGTTGTGTGCCCATCTCTACGGCTGGACACCGGATTCCTGCTATGACTTCTCACGGCACGTTAGCATTGAGAAGTCCGGCAAGGGTCTTCATCACAGAAGATCTGAACGCGCAATTAACTCGGAGTGTCCTTGCCTGGCAAAGCTCTCGTGGCCTACTGAACGGCATCTCCACGTCACTTGCATTACCTCCTACGGTGGAGACATCGAGTCACGGACATTCCTGCCAAAGTGCGGCGTCGAAGTGACTTACGACGTGGTGCGCGATGTGGAGCGCGAGGTCCTTGCTACGGTAAGGTCACCCGACAAACGGCTCGCCGCGGACGTGAGTGTATGGAAGTGGCCGGGGGGCGCTTCCACTGTCGTGTCAATGAGAAGGCGAGGCTCTGGTAGACCGTGGGTATTTGTTTCCTGGGGGGAACAGGACATCGGCGTCGAATGGAAGAGCCCGACACACCTCGTCGTCGACGCAACCGGGTGCGACCGGGACGCCATAGAGTACCTCCATAACCTGGACTGGCGGGGCGTAACGTTTGAGGTGATCACTGATGTCGCCAAAGGAGTGTCCGAATGAATCGTCGTGAGTTTCTGTGCAGGTCGGGGCTAGTCGCGGGGGCGGCGCTGGGCGCGGGGCGGGCGAGTGCCGCGCAGGCGCGTACCGCCAAGAAGCCGAACGTCATTGTCATCTTCGCGGACGACCAGGGCTTCGCCGACCTGGGCTGCCAAGGCCAATTGCCCGACCTGAAGACGCCGAACCTGGACCGTTTGGCGGCGGAGGGGGTGCGGTGTACGGACGGGTATGTCACGGCGCCGCAGTGCACGCCCTCCCGGGCGGGTTTGATGACGGGCCGGTACCAGCAACGGTTTGGGCTGGACCACAACGGGCTCAACCCGATGCCGCTGGAGGAAACGACGATTGCGGCCCGGTTGACGGCGGCGGGGTATGTGACGGGGATGGCGGGCAAATGGCATCTGGAGCCCAACGCGGTATCCTTCGATTGGGCCAAAGCCAATCTTGAGAAGGTGGAACGTAACCGGCAAGGCCGTCTCATCAACATTCCCTTCGAGAAGATCCTCCCGTATTTCCCGCGACACCGGGGTTTCCAAGAGACGTTCAGAGGCGCGATGCATCGGTTCCATGCAACGTACGACCTGAACGGAAATGACCTGGACCCGGCGGGCGAGTGGGTGGAAGACAAGCGGTTCCGAATCGATGTACAGAGCGACGCGGCCGTTGCGTTTCTCGACCGGCATCACGACGACCCGTTCTTTCTGTACGTGGCCTACTTCGCGCCGCACACGCCGCTTGAGGCCACGGACGAGTATCTCGCCATGCACCCAGGCGATATGCCCGAGCGTCGCCGGCATGCGCTCGCAATGCTATCGGGCATCGACCGGGGTGTGGGGCGGATGCTGGAGAAGCTGGAGGCGTACGGAATCGATGAGGATACGCTGATCTTCTACATCAGCGACAACGGCGCGCCCCTCAAGATCACCATGGAGGATAGTCCCGTCACCACGGACGCCGGTGGTTGGGATGGTTCGCGCAATGATCCCTTCGTCGGCGAGAAGGGCATGTTGTCGGAAGGCGGTATCCGGGTGCCCTTCCTTGCTCGGTGGAAGGGGACGTTGCCCGAGGGGGCGGAGTACTCTGAACCAGTCATCTCACTCGATGCCGGGGCCACGGCGCTCGTGTTGGCAGGACTCGACGCGCCTGCCGATATGGACGGTGTGAACCTCATTCCCTACCTCACGGGGAAGCGAAAGGGGTCGCCCCACGACGCGCTGTACTGGCGGTTCTGGACCCAGAGCGCTATCCGCAAAGGGAAATGGAAGTACCTGCACGCGGGGAACGCGGGCCGGTTCCTGTTCGATTTGGCGAGTTCCGAACACGAGCGGCGCAACCTGGTCGAGGACCACCCCGACGTAGCTGCCGAGTTGGAGAAGGACCTGCGCGCGTGGGCGGCCACCTTGAAGCACCCCGGCGTGCCCGAGACGCCGTTGAACAATCAGGAAAGGGCGTGGTACGCGCACTACTTCGGGCTCGGGAGAGCCTAGTCGCCCAGCGCGGTATCCACGAACCACGTCGCATCCGAAACGCGGCCGGCAGGCAGGTCGCCGTTGCGGACTTGGGTGAGGGCGGGCGCTTTGGCTTCGCCGGCGACCAGGAACCACCGGCGGCGCGCGGCGTTGATGATGGGAAAGGTCATGGTGACGCGGTCGGTGGCCTGTTGGGGGACGCAGTTGCGGACGACGAGGCGTTCGGTTTCGTTGAGGGCGTTGGTGCCGGGGAAGAGGGACGCGGTGTGCCCGTCGTCGCCCATGCCGAGCAGGACAAGGTCGAAGGTAGGAACGCCTGCCTCGCTGCACGCGACCCGCGTGCGGATGAGGGATTCGTAGTCTTCCGCCGCGCCTTTTCGCTCGGCTTCCATCCGGTAGGCGGACACGCCGGGCACATGGTCAAGCAATTCCTCCCGGAGCATCTTCCAGTTGGACGCATCCTCGGCGGGCGGCACGCATCGCTCGTCCACCTGAAAGATGCTGACCTTGGTCCAGTCGATGTCGCACCGGTAGGTTGAGGCGAGCAGACGGAACAGGGCGCAGGGCGTGGAGCCACCCGACACGGCGATGGCGGCCTCGTCCAAGGGCGCGAGCAACGCCACCAAGGCCTCGGCGGCGCAATTCGCGGGGTCGTCGGCAACAATGAAGGTGTGATTGGGCGGCGGCATCCGCACCGACCTCAGATATCGCGCCATTGCCCGGTCCCCTGGGGGAACAGGCGATTGGCGGCGGGAGGTCCCCACGTGCCGGGCCGGTACAAGTCGGGTGGTTCGGCGCTTTCCCATGCGTTGAGGATGTCGGTGACGATCTGCCACGCGCACTCGATTTCGTCGGACCGAGTGAACAGGGTCGAGTCGCCGCGGAGAGCGTCCAACAGCAGCCGTTCGTAGGCTTCCGGCAACCCTTCGCTGAAGGTGCGGCCGTAGTTGAAATCCATGGTGACGGGCTGAAGCTGGAAATCCATGCCGGGCGGTTTGGCGCTGAACGTGAGCGAGATGCCCTCGTCGGGCTGAATACGGAACACCAAGGCATTGGCGTCGGGCAGTTCCACGCCGAGATCGCGGAAGTAGTGCGTGGGCGGTTGCTTGAATTGAATGGCGATCTCGGTGAGACGTTCCTTCATGGCTTTGCCCGTGCGAAGCAGGAAGGGGACGCCCGCCCACCTCCAGTTGTCGATGCAAAGGCGGAGGGCTACATAGGTTTCCGTCACCGAATCGTGCGCGACACCGCCTTCGCTCAGGTATCCGGGAGTGCCGCCGCCTTCGGCGTACTGTCCGCGCACATACCAGGTCTCGGGCGGTTCGCCGCTCGGCAATTGCGCGGAGCTGAGCACCTTCATCTTCTCGTCGCGGATCTGCTTGGCGTTGAACCGTGCAGGCGGTTCCATCGCCACCAGGCACATGATTTGGAACAGGTGGTTCTGCATGACGTCGCGCAACGCGCCGACCCCGTCGTAGAACGCGCCGCGCCGTCCTTCCATGCCGACCGTCTCGGCCATGGTGATCTGCATATGTTCCACGTACGTTTGGTTGAAGAGGGGCTCGAAAATGGCATTTCCGAATCGAAAGGCGAAGATATTTTGGACCGTTTCCTTGCCGAGGTAGTGGTCGATTCGGAAGATCTGGTCTTCGTTCAGCACAGAGCCGACCGCACGGTTTAGCGCTCGGGCTGAAGGTAGATCGTGGCCGAAGGGCTTCTCGAGGACTACCCGCGACCACGTGTCCGATCCCCGGCCGCGGATAAGGCCGGCCGCGCCGAGTTTCTCTACGATGGGTGTGAAGAACTCCGGGGCCACGGCCAGGTAGTACAAGCGATTGCCGGGATGGCCCAGGCCGCCCTCGATGGCATCCAGCCGTTCGCCGAGCCCGGCGAGGTCCTTGCCCGACGAGAAGTCGCATCGGTGGTAGTGCAGATTCGAGACGAAGGGGTCGCACGACTCGCTCGATCCGTGGCCCGTGCGCGAGTGCTTCTTCAGAGCCTCGCACATCTCCAGGCGGAATTCGTTGTCGCTTTTGTCGCGGCGGGCTACGCCCACCACGGCGATTTCTTTGGGGAGGAATCCTGCGTTCCAGAGGTTGTAGATGGCGGGGATCAGTTTGCGTCCCGCCAAATCACCGGTGGCGCCGAAGATGACAATGGTCCCCATGGAATCCGGTGCGACACGAAACTGGGATTGGTCGGGCGATGCCCGGTCGC
Organism: bacterium; assembly: GCA_024231375.1. The sequence continues at coordinate 39,053 of JAAEQP010000649.1, forward strand.
CTGTGAACGCGGCAGTCGGTTTGGCTGGCATGGTACTACCTCATGACTGGAAGGCGGATACCGCCATGCGAGGCCACGGCGTTGTGGCCTTCGTCCGGGAACACCCGGCGGGATACGTCGAATTCCGTTAGGAAGTCAGCTCCGCTCGGCGTTTCAGAAGGCGCTCGAACTGCTTGATGCGGATGTCGAAGAAACTGAGCAGTTTATCGTGCAGTTCCGCATTGGCCGCCGCGATAAGGGACTTCTGGTTGGACACGGAACTGTCAAGCAGCAGCATATCGTCGAAGGTGTTCCCGTACGCGTCCGTCACGATGCAGCCGGCCTCGCGCGCAATCAGGACCGACGCGCAGATGTCGTACGGCGCGATCCCGAGCACGACGCCCCGTCCCGCATTGATGAACTGGTCTTCGACGACATCCTCCAGATCCCGAAGGTAGCGGTTGGCGAAGTCCACGCAGGCGTCCAACTGATGGGTCAACAACCGCGTGAGGCTGTAAGATGTGCTGTTGCAGGCAAAGAAGCCGCCCTTCAAGCTTGTCAGATCGATGAGCTTCGCCGCCGTGGGGAAGATCAGTTCCGCGGGCCGCGCAGGTACCGTCATGGACCACGTCACGGTCTCGAGGTCGGCGTTCTTCGACAGTTTGGGCTTCTTGTACTGTCCGTCGATATAGATACGGGCGCCCTTGCCGCGTTCCGCATAGAACGTGCGCGGACGAAGAATCTCCATCACACAGCCGTTGTCCACATCGGCCAGAGTCGGACGCTCGATGACGCGGGTGCTGCACACCGAAACCACGCACGACTCGAACCCGCTCTTGGCGGCCCGGCTCCCGTCGATGGGGTCGACGACCAGCAGGTGTTCAGGTTGGCTGGAGGTGAATGTGGTGTAGCCCGCGTCTTCCGAGTAGTAGGCCACGGGCATGCGCGCCTCGCGCAAGAACGCAAGCAGCGCCTTCTCCGCGACCTTGTCGACTTGGAACGTGGCGTCGCCGCTGGCAGCACTGCCCTGAATCTCGCCTCCTCGGGCGTCGAGGACCAGCGGTTGTACCGCGTCGCGAATTGCCGTGCCGATCTCGATGAGAAAGTCCCTCGGCAGAACCTTCACGCGGCTCTTGGAGGGCTTGCGTGCGGCGGCAGGCTTGGCCTGGCGCGTTCGGGCCGGGGCCTTTGCGGTCGCGTTTTTCGCGGGCGGCGATTCTTTGCGATTCGGCGCGGCGGTCTTCTTCGTGGCCTTGGAGGCCACCTTCTTCGGGGGTGCGGCAGTCTTCTTCACAGGCTCAACAGTCTTCTTCCTTGCGGGGGTCGCAGATTTCTTCACAGATTTCACAGTCTTCTTCTTCACGGGTGCGGCTTTCTTTTTCGCGGGTGACGCCGCCTTCTTCTTCGCGGGCGACACGGCCCGCTTCTTGGCCGGTTTCGCCTTGGTCGCGGGCGTCTTCTTGACCGCCTTCTTGGCGACCTTCTTCTTCGCCGACGCCTTAGTCTTGGGCTTCACTCTCGACGCGCTCTTGGGACTGGTTTTCTTTTTCGCCATTGCTTGCCTCACCATACGCACGCACGATCGGGCCGCCGGGATTCGGCGCGGCCTATTCCACGCCGATCACGGGCGGAGCGACAAAATCGTGGAAACGGTTAGCCACTTTGCCCTTACGTGCGTCCCCCCGGTGCACATACAACCGGTACCGCCACGTTGTTTTGCTGCCCTTCTTGAAGACCATATCGCCCCGAACCTTCGCCTCCGGCCTATAGTAGCTTGAGGCGAAGCAGTTCGCCGTCATAAGACCGTAATTGCGGACGTGCCATCCCGTGGGGTAGCGTGGATTCGTCTCGTGGTCGAGGATGGCCACGCCCACGTGCGTGCCGTCGACCGTGCCGCTGTAGTCGCACCACGGGGCCGACTTGCCCCACGTCTCCGCTTCGTTAATGCCGCCGTATCCGTTCTCGATCTTGCCGCCAACGGGTACATCCATGCTACTGGCCACACGGACCGACAGGAGCCCGCCTTCCTTGGTGTCGCGGAAGGTGACTTGCTTCTGGGTCATCTTGAAGGTGACCGCTACGTCGAGCAGCCGCGCACCGCCGGGAAGGGCGTAGAACTTTACGTCGCGCACTTCTTCGAACTGCTTGCGCTCGGCGTTGGTACACCAGTCGTTCAACGCGGTGATCTGACCGAATACGGGACCGGACGCCTTCTTGATGAACTTGCGGTGGCGCTGCCAGCCGTGGCCCTTGTCTTCGCTCCAGTTGTCGACCCGGTCGCACTCGCCGTAGGCCACCCACACGCTCTTGTGATGGGGATGGTCCTGCTTCTCACCCTTCACGTCCTTGGTGATGGGGTAGCTGCGGGTAACCTTGGCGTCGTTGGGCCCGAGGATGGGATGCATGAAGGGCCTAACCCATTCGCAGCCATAGTGATAGGAAGTGAAGGGCTTGCCCAGGATATCCACCGCGACGCGGCTTTCGCTCACTACATCGGTCAGCACGACGCCGGGTCTTGCCGTATCAGCCTTGGCTGGCTTGGCGACCAACTTCTGGGTCTGACCCGCTTTCAATCCATTCACGAGCCATGTGAGGGCAATCCCGCCCTTGCTTCGTTCGACTTGGCAGGCAATGAGTTTCTTGGTTTTCGTGTCTTTCAAGTCTACGAACTTCACTTCCTTGGCATTCCAGGGGAGTTCAACGCGTACAGGGCAACAATTCCGGTCGTGTTCACCGGCTTGAACGGTCAGTTTGCAGGTCGCGGCCACTTCCGAATCTCCTCGCAGAGCCCGTTTGGGCATTATAACCACTTCGTTTGGGCCAGTTTAGCAGTTTTATTCCGGCAAGTCCAGTGTCCTCTGGCCCAACAGCGGGATTCGTGGGGCGCCGAGGGGGCGAAGATGGGCGACTCGACGACGGACAGGATCTCGTAAGATCTTCTAGACAAATGCGTTAGCGACGCCGGGAGTGGCGGTCTGAGTCAGGCGTTATCGTTCACGTGCGAAGACGCTGAAGGCAAACAAGACACAGGATCCATAGTAGATGGGGTAATCCACCGCCGTGGTGAGCAGTTCGCGTTCGCCCTGATCGATGAAGGCCGTTTTCGCGACCAGAATGTCGGAAAAGTAGAACGCGATTGCCGCGAGGATGAGTAGCAGCCGGGCAGGGCCGCGGCGAAGGCCGAACGCCGCAGTGGTCATTGCGGAGATGACGAGCAGATACGCGATCACCGGTGCCTGCTGACAGACCGGGACATGGGGAAACAACCACACGAACAGGCCGGCGGAAATTGGCAGGACCAGAATCGAGGAAAGCGCGGCCCGCTTCCACTGGACACCATGCACGGCGAAGGCCGGGATCAGCGCGAGATGGGCCAGCAGGAAGGCTCCGAGGCCCATGATGAAGTTGCCGGGACCGAACACATCGCCCATCCAACACAGCACCAGAGCCACCAGAATGAGCCGGCCGAAGGTGCTTCGCAACCCGCCACCCAGGACGCCGATGAGCACGTAGCTCGTGGATGCCATGTACACCCACGGCATGGCGTTATCGAGCCGGTCGGTACACCAGGCAGTTACCATGCCGAACACGCCGATATAGACGAGGATCGTCAGGACCCCTGCCGCTACCCTCGCCATCGGCTGACTTGCAGGACCTGCGGGATTCACCGCCGTACGTTCACTCGAACTCAACAGACTGAAACCTCTTAATTTCTCAGATGATCTTCTCGACCGTCGCGTTCTGCCCATCCCGAAGGTGAGCGGACTCCAGCGCCTCGGCACTGACCCGGACGGCGTCCCCCTCGCATGACGTGTGAGCCCGCACATGCACCGAGCGCAGGCCTCCAAACCACCAGCGTGTGTCGCACACGTATACCATGTCGCCAGGGTCGGCGTCCATACTGGTCATCGCCGACGCTGGCACAATAGCCTCGTCGCCCGTGAGCGCGGGGTCAACCTCAACCCGCACGCGCGCCTTCCGGCCTGGGCGCAGGTTGGGCTTGGCGCCCTTGAACAGCTCCATGCCCTGGACTTGGGTACCCGTGATGAGGCCGGCCATCTGCGCAGTCGGCTTTGGTTTCGTGAAGAGCGATACCACGATCCCGAGCACACCACAGACCGTCAGCCCGTACAGGGCTCGCGTGAACTTGTAGCTGCCGTCGCCCATTCCGAAAGAGAACGGTTTCAGCAGGAACTCGTCAAATGGAGAGAAGAAGGTGACTGCGATGAGGGCGATACCGCCGAAAAGCGTGGCCGTGGCCGCTTTGGGAGAGTAGCGTTTCCACAGAATCCCCAGCAGAATGGCCACCACGACCGGTGCTGGAATAGAGCCCGTCACCAGGGCGTGGGCCTGGTATACGCTGCTGTCCTTTCCTTCCATGTACAAGGGTACCAACGCCATGCCCAGGGCCGCCACCACGATGCTGGAGATCCGGGCCACCAGAAGGCAGCTCTTGTCATCGGCTTTGGGGCGAATGTACTGCCGCCACACGTCGTTCACGAAGATGGCGCTCGCCGCGTTGATGAGGGTGTCGGCCGTGCTCATGAGGGCCGCCGTCAGCGCCGCGAGCACGAACCCGAAGATGCCGGGGGCGCACAGGAAATGGGCGGTTCGCACGAAGGCGTCCGAGGCCGTCATCTCCAAGTCGCCATTCTCGACCAGGGCGCGTCCGATCCAGCCGGGGCCGCTGGTGGCGATGGCGGCCAAGGGCGCCAGTACCAGAATCCAGCAAACGGCCATCTTTCGGGCGTCTTTCACGCTCTTGAGCGACAGGAACCGCATCACGATGCCCTGGTTCATTAGCATGAAGGCACCCGTGTTGCACAGCCCGTCTTGTCCCCATATGCCGATAAAACTGAACTTGTCCGGTGCGGCAAACTCGGAGAATGCGAATTTGTGGCTCTGGGGCAGCAGCGCCCAGAAGTCACCGAACCCGCCGAAATGCCAGATGCCGACGGCGACTACACCGAGTCCCGCGACAAGCAGAATAATCCCTTGGGCCAGATCGGTCATGATAACGGACGTTTGGCCGCCGAAGATGACGTACAGGGCCACGAGGGCGGTGGTGGCGATCGCGCCCAACACAACGTCCCAACCAAGAAGTGCGTTGAGCACTTTGCCGACGGTAAACACGTTGATGCCGATGTAGGCGACGATGTAGAGCAGGATGAGGAGAGTCGCCCCAACACGCGCCGATGGGCCGAACCGCCGCTCAAAATACTCGGGGATGGACCCGATCCGCTGGTAGTAGATGATGGGTAGCCAGATGAGGAGCAAGATGGCCATCCAGAACCAGTCGTTGAGGTAGCTCTGGGTGCTCGAAATGCCGAAGTCGAAGCCGACTTTGCTGTACTTCTGGAAACTGTAGCTGCCGACCGTCGTGGCCACGCACGAGAAGGCGATGAGCCACCACGCGAACCGCTGCCCGCCGAAGAAATAGTCCTTGGTGGTCTTGGTGTACCGGCCGAACACCAGGCCAAACGCCACGATGAACAGGAAATAGCCGACAGTGACCACCAGATCGAGCCGAGTGCCGAGGAATTGGGTGGGTTCGTTCATTGGACGCCTCCCTTCGGCAGGAAGGGAAGCCAGAAGGTGAAGGCGCACACGGCCGCCAGGAGGAGCACATAGCCGCCCACGAGGGTCCAGAGCAGGTTGCGGTCTTCCTTGCGTTTCGTGTCAAGGTATCCGCTGCTGAGCCCGGACCACACGCCGACCCCCAGCATTAGAGCCCCCACGCCGTACTCCACGACGACCGGCCACACGCGCATCATGTCCATTATGGGAAATCCCCTCGGTTAGAAGCCGCGGCATGATACCTTGACGCCCGAGCGTGGCGCAAACGGGGGCTACGCCCGGGCGGATTGGGGGTCCAAGGCGTCGCGTAGTCCGCGGCCAACGCTTGTCCGTTGGGGGGGTGGAAGACAGTGAGGGCCGGGGCTCGCCTATGACCGGGCGGATTGAGGGTCGAGGGCGTCGCGTAGGCCGTCGCCCAGGAAGTTCAGGGAAAAAAGGGTCAGCGACAGGGCGATGCTGGGGAAGAGGAGCATCCAGGGGAACTCTTCCATGGTTTCGACGCCCTGTTGGATGAGGAGTCCCCAGGAACTCATGGGCGCTTGGACCCCGAGGCCGAGGAAGCTAAGGAAGGCTTCCAGCAGCATGACGCGGGGCACGGTCAGTGTGGTGTACACGATGATGGGGCCCAGGGCGTTCGGGAGAAGGTGGCGCAGCAGGATGCGGTGATGGGGGAGTCCCATGACCACGGTCGCCTCGACGAACTCCTTCTTCTTCAGCGACATGACCTGTCCGCGCACGATACGGGCCATGGTGAGCCATTCCACCGCGCCGATGGCGAGGAAGAGCAGCAGGATGTTGCGGCCGAAGTAGACGGTCAGGATGATGACGAAGATGGTGTACGGGAGGGCGTAGAGAATATCGACGCACCGCATCATGAGCGCGTCGAGGCGTCCTCCCGCGAACCCGGCCACCGCGCCGTACAGAACGCCTACCAGGAGCGAAACGGACGTGGCCGCGATGCCGACCATGAGCGAGATGCGTCCGCCGTGGAGGATGCGGGTGAGGAGGTCGCGGCCCAGTTGGTCCGTGCCGAGCCAATGGCGGAGGCTGGGCGCGGATGCGCCGAGGTCCAGGTCCTGTGCGTCGTAGTCGTAGGGGGCCAGAAACGGTCCGAACACGGTCAACACGACCATGACGCACAGCGTGACGAGTCCCGCGACCGCCAAGCGGTTCCGCGAGAGCCGGTACCGCGCATCTTTCCAGAGCGATGTGCCGGACTCCGGTTCCTGGCCGTCGCTGGGAGGCGCTATGTCGTGTTGATCAGGCGCGTTCATGACGCAATCTCGGGTCGAGCCACGCTTGGGCGATGTCGACGAACATGTTGAAGAACATGATTAACAGGGCGAAGAAGAGGACCGTGCCCATAATCATGGTGTAGTCGCGGTTGAAGGCTGCTTCGACGAACTCACGGCCCAGCCCGGGCACCTGGAAAATCTTCTCCACCACGAAGGAGCCGCTGAGCAATCCGGCCGCGGCGGGTCCGAGGAACGCCACGACCGGTTGAAGGCCGCCCCGGAGTCCGTGGTGAATGACCACGCGCGCTTCTGACAACCCTTTGGCGCGGGCGGTGCGAATGAAATCCTGGGCGAGCACTTCGATCATGCTGCCCCGTGTCATGCGGGCGACGTAGGCGGCGTACGTCGCGCCGAGGGTGATGGACGGCAGCACTTTGTCGGACGGGAAATTCCAGCCCGACACGGGTAGCCATTCCATCCACAAGGCGAACACCAGCACCAGAACGGGACCCAGAACAAAGTTGGGGATGCAGATGCCCATCATGGC